>NHFS02000036.1 GCA_002171315.2 Euryarchaeota archaeon TMED117
AACAGCACCAATTTCAATCCTTCCTTGTTGTAATCCATCCGAGCGAGGTGTGGTTTTCGCAGCATTTCTAGTCAATGAGACTAGAGCTTCGTAAGGATGTACATCATTCCTCTGGACAAGTAAGGATCCTATGAAGGGCAAATTGTTAATATGACAATTTGGATTAAAATCAGTAGCAATTGTGTAATCAATTCCATGCGAAGACACTTCATTGAAATCAGGCCAATCATCTCCATTCGAATAAGGAGTACCTGGAAGGAATCCAGTCATCACTCCATTTTCCATCATGTCAAGCCTCGTATCCAAAGGCGTATGATGTGCGTGATCTGCTGTTACAACTTTTAATTCTGAGGCTAGACTTCCTCCGCCACCATCCGTAAATTCATCAATATGCATCCTCAGAGCCAATCCACCCTTTCGAGATTCTCGAAGTATCTCTTCAGATTGCTCTAGAGTAAACCAGCCCGGTTCACAAAAAACATCCGCAGAATGAGCAAGTCCTGATTCTAAAACCGATGGTAATTGCTCAGAAAGAATCTCTTGGGTGTAATCCGCATATGTTCTGTCTTTAGTTACAGCATGCGCTCCCATCCAAGTTGAATGAATAGATGGTAAGTTTGGTAAGTCATTGAGGGAATCTTGAACCTCTAACAGACGTAATTCCTCAGAAGTTGACAAGCCATATCCTGATTTGGCTTCCAAGAATGTACATCCGTTGCGAAGAGATTCCTTTAATCGATCAATGCCAATCTGAGTCAATTCTTGTTTTGTTGCATTACGCGTGTGTCTTACTGTTTCCATTATACCACCACCAGAGGCGGCAATCTGGGAGTAGCTCATACCATCCATCCGTAATTTATGTTCATTGAATCGATCACCAGCCCAAAGTAAATGGTTGTGGGAATCGATTAACCCTGGAATTACAGATTTACCTCCAACATCAATTAATTTTGAATCACTTGATTCAAACTCATCAACAGCCTCTTTTGAATCCTTGATATCCATTATTACATTGTCTTTTACAATAATTGCTTTACCCACAGTTATTGTATCATTTTCATCAACAGAAGCCATGGAACCTATGTTGAAGAAAACGGTTCGCATATTATGGCTAAGAGGTGAGAGTTGAAGAACAATACCATTCTGGGTTAACACATGGGAAGCAATAGTTGGACGCTGGGCATTGAATCAACAGCTCATACCTTTTCATTTGGTTTAGTTGATTCTAATGGCATACCATATCCTTCAATCAGTGATACTGTGCGTCCTTTAGAAGGTGGTATTCATCCCCGTGAAGCGGCTGATCATCATAGAGATTATTCATCAACGCTTTTTCAGAAAATTTTAGATTCTCAGAATCTTCAACCATCCGATATTGGTGCTGTTGCATACTCACAGGGGCCTGGTTTGGGCCCATGTTTAAGAATCGGTGCTTCGGTCGCAAGGACAATTTCAAGCGCTCTTGAAGTTCCGCTTATCGGCGTCAATCATTGTGTCGCCCATATAGAAATTGGAAGGCAGCAGTGTGATTGTGATGATCCAGTGTTGCTCTATGTCAGTGGAGGTAATACTCAAGTCATTGCGAAATTACAGGGAAAATACAGAGTTCTGGGTGAAACTTTAGACATCGGCATTGGTAATATGTTGGATAAATTTGCACGCCAACAAGGAATTCCATTCCCTGGTGGACCGGTTATTGAAAAGCTCGCATTAGAATTCATAGAAGAGCACCCTAATGCGTCATTAGAAGGTTTAGAATTGCCATATCCTGTACGTGGCATGGACCTTGCTTTTTCCGGTATATTAACTGCGGCTCAACGATTAATTGAGAAAGGCCATTCCTTGGGATCTGTATGTTGGTCTCTACAAGAACATGCTTTTTCTGCTTGTGTAGAAGTGGCTGAACGTGCATTGGCTCACAGTGGAAAATCTGAATTATTGCTTGGTGGAGGCGTTGCTTGTAACAATAGAATTAGAGAAATGTGCACATTGATGGCTACAGATCGAGATTCAACATCCCATGCACCACCGCGAATGTATTGTATCGATAATGGTACAATGATTGCAAGGCTGGGATATATTGAACTTGAAAATGGACGTACAACGTCATTGATTACCAGCGGGATCAACCAATATCTGAGAACTGACGATACATTAGTATCATGGTCATAGGCTTAATCATGCGATTTGTTTTTAATGAGTCGTCATGGAGTTGTAACTACCGGGGGATTTTGAATTCGAGATAGGCGCAGAAAAAAGGATGAGCCATTCAATCCCTTTGCGGCAAATGCAAATGCCGTCCGCCAAAAGAAAAGGAGCGAAAGAATCCCGCAACAAGGGAATTCACCTTCCACTCCCGTTCGCCCCGCCCCTCGTACTCAAAATCTGGAATCTGACTTATTGAAGAAACAAAAAGAAGCTCGGGAAAAACTCACTGTTTCGGAAAAACAAATTTCTTCACAAATAACACCTACTGTTGGATCCAATCAAATCAACACTGCAGCCCCACAACAATCAACTTCAAAGAATCAATCACGTGCTGATCGTTTAGCAGAATTGCGCAAGCAGTCTCAAGAATCAATCAAAAAGACGGAATCGATTTTAGAACCATCTGTTTCAGCCGACGTGGAGCCAGAAATTGACACTCTACCAACCGTGCCAAATGTTGTAGCAAAGGAAATCAAACCAGCAACCTCATCACCTGTAGTAGATTCTGAAACCTCTGCTCAGAAGAATGTATTCAAAAAGATCACAACAAAGGTAACAAAACCAGAACGTTTCAATCGAAGAAGAAGAAAGCATGATGATGGACATGGTGGTCGCCAACCAAAGGTTAAGAAATTAAACCGACAAAAGTACAATGAATACAAATACGCTGCAAAGGACATTCTTGATGATGAGAGTGTTGCAGAGGAACATCGTTCGAACCTACTTGGTCAAATCTGGGCGAAAGGAGAAAGAATCGGTGTTGAAGAAACATACCAATTCATCAATGACAAGGAAAAAGAACTCATTATCTCTAAGGAAATAGCGGAACGACTAACAACCCTCGTCCGAGCCTTAACAACAAGAAGATGATCTTATGTCCGTCGTAGAACTTAATTCAGTCGCAACAGTCCATTACACAGGCACTTTACCAGAATCTGGAGAAGTTTTTGATTCGAGTGAAGGAAGAGACCCTCTAACATTCTTGGTGGGTCATAAACAAATGATTCCAGGTTTCGAAGAAGAACTCATGGGTGCTGAAAAAGGCGAAAGGAGAACCTTTACGCTAACTCCTGAGCGAGCATATGGACCAAGGATGGAAGAAGCAATCCAAACTATTCCAAAAGATATGTTCGGTGACATTGTACCTGAAGTAGGAATGACGTTGATGTCGGATGTTGGACCATTCAACGTTGCTTCTGTGAATGGTGATACAATCACAGTTGATTTCAATCACAAACTTGCTGGTGAATCATTAACATTTAGTGTTGAAGTCGTTGATGTCCGACCTGCAGATGAAGAAGAGATCTCTCATGGCCATTCTCATGGACCCGGCGGAGTCAATCATTGAAATCAAAAGCGAGGATTCATGAATTGCCTCTTCATGGGTGATTTATGGTGGACTTTCGTAAAGACAACTGGGAAACCTTGGGCGGAATTTCAATTCCATCCTATCATATTGGTAATGATGAAGAAATTCCAGGGCAGCCTCCATACACTCGAGGAATTCACGAACACATGTACAAGACGCGTTTATGGACAATGCGACAATATGCTGGATTCTCGTCAGCAAAAGAAACGAATGAACGATTTCGTTTGTTACTTGAACGAGGGCAGAAAGGCCTTTCTGTTGCATTCGATTTGCCCACGCAATTAGGACTCGATGCTGATGATCCTTTGTCTGAAGGAGAAGTAGGTAAGGTAGGCGTTTCTATTTCTACACTCGAAGATATGAGGGAATTACTCGATGGCATACCGCTTGACAAAGTTTCAACCTCAATGACAATTAATGCACCTGCGATGGTTTTGCTTGCAATGTATGCAGTAGTTGCGGAAGAACAAGGCGTATCAATGAACAAAATATCGGGAACTATACAAAATGATATTCTCAAAGAATACATCGCTAGAGGGACATACGTGTTTCCACCCACTCCTTCAATGAGATTGATTACTGATATATTCGAATATTGTTCAACGAGTATTCCAAAATGGAATACTATCTCTATTTCAGGATATCATATACGAGAAGCAGGTTCCACCGCTGTTCAGGAATTAGCATTCACTATATCCAATGCATTAGCATATGTGGAATCTGCAATTGATAAGGGATTGGATATAGACCAATTTGCACCAAGGCTATCATTTTTCTTTAATTGCCATAACGATTTTCTTGAAGAAGTATCCAAGTTCAGAGCGGCTAGAAGACTCTGGTATGATCTAATGACAACTCGGTATGAACCAAAGAATCCTCGATCAGCAATGCTTCGATTCCATACTCAAGTTGCAGGAGTCTCGTTAACTGCCCAACAGCCGCTAAACAACATTAGCCGAGTAACTATTCAAGCACTTGCTGCAGTATGCGGTGGTACTCAGAGTTTGCATACGAACAGCTATGATGAAGCATTAGGGTTACCTACGGAAGAAAGTGCAACTGTTGCATTAAGGACTCAACAAATTATTGCTGAAGAATCAGGTGTCGCTGATGTTGTAGATCCATTCGCAGGCTCCTATCATATTGAAAACTTGACTAATGAAATCTATACTCAAACCATGAATGAAGTAATGAAAATTGAATCGATTGGTGGAGCTTTATCTGCTATTGAACAAGGTTACCAACAGCAAGAAATACATTCTACTGCCTACAGATATTATAATGAAATTGAGAAGAATACTCGAAAAATTGTTGGCGTAAATCATGGTGTTCTAGATGAAGAAATTAAAGTTCAACCTATGAAACTAAATCCAAAGGTTACCGAACAACAGCATCAACGATTACGAGAAACAAGAAATTCAAGAGATTCAAAAGCGGTCGAGCAAACTCTAGCCTTAATTTCAAATGCCTGTTCCAGTAACGAAAATTTGTTCCCGTTGGTAATTGAAGCCGTAAAATTAAATGCAACTTTAGGTGAAATCATGAACTCTATGAAAGAAGTTTTCGGCACATACATGGCTCCTAGTGGCTTTTAGGTGAGTAATATGAAACAGAGAATTGAAATCGATCACATTGGAATAGCAACAAACTCCCTTGATGAAGGTAGTAAATTTTGGAAATTATTGGGACTCCAATCACAAGGTGATGACGAATTTGTAGAAGATCAAGGAGTCACAACTCGATTCTTCCCCTTGTCTAAATCTATTACAAGCGCCCCTAATATCGAATTGTTAGAACCATCTGGACCTGATACTCCAATAGGTAAATTTCTAGAAAAGCGTGGTGTGGGAATACAACAACTTTGTTTATCCGTTGATAATTTAGTAGAACTCATTTCCCATCTTATGGAAAATGGAATTACGATGATTGATGAAGTTCCACGAAAAGGCGCACACAATTCGATTATTGCTTTTGTACATCCCAAAAGTACTGGCGGCGTTCTAGTCGAGTTAAAACAACGATAGCAGATGAAATGAGCATAATGCTCATAATCGTTCTCGATAACCAGACAGCGATGAGGAGTTGTATTGACCAATTAATTGCCTTGCCGCATATTGCAGGTCCAAGGATTCGAGAAGAAGCCGAATTCATTGCTAGTCGACTTGAAATTCTTCGAATTCATGGTGAAATTACAAATGATGCATTCCTTGATGCAGGAGCTATTCAAGGTGCATTTACACTTATTGGAACACTTGTAGAGATGGGCGTGCCCCAGCAAGAAATCCAACAGGAATTACGTAATACGCTTGTACGGGCTAAGCGTCTCGAAGAGAAGCATCCTGGATTGGATATCGCTATTGAGAACGGTCGAGCCTCTTAATCGAGGATTCAAGATGAATGAAAATCTCCTTCACCTCACTGATGTGAGTAAATCCTTTGGTGAAGTGAATGCTATCGAACATGTTTCTCTGGATATCAAAGATAGGTCAGTGATTGGTTTAGTTGGAGGAAATGGTGCTGGAAAGACAACGTTACTACGTATGATGGCTGGGATTTACAAACCCACAACTGGCAGAGTCTATCTCAAAGATGGGCAAAATGTAGACCAAATGCGATCGTTGTTGGGAGTTGTGCCTGAATCAACTGGATTGTACTCTAAACTTACCGCTTGGGAAAATATTCGTTTTCATAGTCGTATTCATGGCATAGAGGATTCAGTAGCATGGTCCCGAACAATCCGATTCGCAGAATTACTTGATATGCAGGATAGTCTTCATAGATATACAGAAGGATTTTCCCGCGGAATGAAACAAAAAACTGCATTACTCAGGGCATTGGCTCATGGGCCAAGCATATTATTGCTAGACGAACCAACTGCTGGGCTAGATGTTACGTCGGCAAGAATTGTTAGAAAATTAGTGCAGCGGCTTAAGGAAGAAGGGGGTACTGTCATCTATTCTACCCATCACCTAGCAGAAGCTGAACAAGTCTGTGATCGGATCATTATCGTCCATAATGGTACCATACGCGCAGATGGTAAGCCAGAGGAATTACTCCAACTAACGAATACGCATTCTCTTGAGGAAGCTTATGTTTCACTGACTTCTGAAGTAGCAAGGCCACGTCAAGAAGATTCCATTAAGACTTCGAAATTTGCTTTACTGTGGCGCAGATTGTTCACCAGGCGACATACATATGAGGTGAACGAAGATGAGTAGAATTCGATTTACTCAAATGCGAGTAGTTGCAAAGAAAGAAATCATCGAATTTATTCGAGATTGGCGGACTATTGTTGCATTGATTCTCGTCCCTCTGCTTCTTTTCCCTCTCTTGTTTATTGCATTCCCTCTAGTCATGCAAAGTGAAGCCCAGGAGTTACAAGAATTGGATGTTGATGTTCTTGTACAATCTGATTACATCGATTCACAGATCCTATTCGGATTAAATGAAAGCAACATGTCAATAACGATTGAATCCTTGCCAAGTGGTCTCGAAAGTCTTTCACAACCGTTGAATGATTCCTCACTGTTGCGATCTTATCAGTACGATGCAATCTTAAGGCTTCAACAAACAAACGACACATGGATCTACTCGGTACTCTACCTATCAACTTCAGAACAATCTACAGAAGCTCGTAATCGAGTTCTCGAGGTGCTCAATAATTGGGAAACGAATGAAACCATTCAACGTATAGAGGCTGGTGGTCTTGATGCAGATTCAACGTTGAATCCATTACGATGGGATGGCACAATTGCCGATGCTGATGTAGCAACAAAAGGTGAGCAAGCAGGTTTACTATTGTCGCTCTTTATCCCGTTTGTATTGGCACTGTGGACTGCATCTGCAGCTGTACAACCTGCAATTGATATGACTGTTGGAGAGAGGGAACGAGGTACACTAGAAGCATTGTTGAGTTTACCATTATCTCGCTCAGAACTCCTGATGGGTAAATGGTTAGCAGTTGTCACAATCACAGGCGTAGGGGTGGCGTTACAGGTTGCAGGATTATTATTTGGAATAGCATTTTTAGCAGAGGATTTAGTCAATGTTCCTTCGATAAGTATTGGCTCTGTCCTTCTGTTGACACTAGCAGTCGGGTTGTATGGAACTATGATTGTAGCTCTTTATTTATCTCTGGCTATGAGATCAAAATCTGTTAAGGAAGCAGGAACTGTTCTAACACCGATTACACTTGCAATGATCGTACCAATTTTGCTTACACAATTCATCAATTTAGATGATGTCGAATCATTTTGGTTTGCAATACCCTTCGTGAATGTTCTCCTTGCACTTAGAGAATTACTACTCGACAGAATTATTTTAGAACACGTACTTATCTGGATTAGTGTATCTGTATTTGTTTCCGCCTTAACAATTCGATATGCCGCTAAGCAATTCTCACGGGAAGACATCGTTACTTCAAGATCGTAGTATTCTTCATATATTCGTATACGATGGACAGGCTATGCCCAAGGTAAGTTTAGACATGCCAAATGAACTTCTAACCGACTTGAAATTTCATGTTGGCGATGAAAAAAAATTCATCAGCGTTGCTGACGCAATTCGTTCTGCATGCAGGAAATTACTCGATCAACTCGATACCATAGATAAGCGACAAGGACGTTTAGAAGGTGAATGAATATGACAACTAGAAAAGAAGCTGAAAATGCGGTACATACACTGCTAAAATATTTGGAAACCGATTCACAGAGAGAAGGACTGATGAGGACTCCCGAGCGAGTTATCGATTCTTGGGATGAAATATTTAGTGGTTACAAAACCAATCCTGAAGAGATTCTCGAAGCCACATTCAATGCTGAAGGATATGATGGTATTGTTTTACTTAGTAATATTGAGTTTCACTCTACATGTGAACATCATCTCCAACCGTTTTCAGGAAAGGCACACGTAGCATACATTCCAGTAGACCGCATTGTGGGAATCTCAAAGCTTGCACGAATTGTAGATCATCATGCGCTAAGATTGCAAAACCAAGAAAGAATCACAAATGGAGTTGCAGATGATTTAGTCAAACATTTATCACCACTTGGTGCTGCTGTAATTGTTCAAGCAGCACATGGTTGCATGCGTTGTAGAGGCGTAAAGAAACAAAATGCAATTATGACCACCAGTTCTATGCGAGGAGTATTCTTCGATAAACAAGAAGCACGTAGTGAATTAATGCAACTTATCTCAGATTCAAATTAGGAAGGATTCTATGGAACAATGTTCTCTTTCTGGTGATGAAGTGATGGATGATCCGTCTGATTTAGCCAAAGAGTATCCTATTGTCGAAATATTTCACTCTGTTCAAGGCGAAGGATTTCATGCAGGAATACCACATATATTTGTTCGATTTGGGTCATGCAATCTTCGTTGTTCTTGGTGCGATACAGATTTTGACACATATAGTAATATGACTGCTATCGATATACTTGGAGAAATTTTGAAATTTGATTGCAAGCGAATAATCTTCACAGGAGGTGAGCCGATGCTTCAGGATTTATGGCCGTTACATCGGCTATTGAAGCGAAGAGGGTATGCGCTTTCAATAGAAAGTAACGGAACCATTGATATTCCTGATGGATTGCTTGATTGGATTTGTATTTCTCCTAAAGATCAAATGTATCCGAATGTTGCTATCAGGCAAAGAAATGGTGATGAAATGAAAGTGGTCTATTGTGGCCAAGATCTCTCGATGTATGATTCATTAAAGAATGGATTTGAAAATTTATTTCTGCAACCATGTTACATCGACACAGATACAATTGAAGAGAATGGAACTACATTCCAAATTACTGAAGAAATTGTAAAGAAAAACCCTGAGTGGAGACTTTCACTTCAAACACATAAATGGATGGGGATTCTATGAAACACGTCGTATTAGCCCTTAGCGGTGGTATGGATTCAACGTGTCTTTTGATGCATTACCTAGCCAATGGATATCAAGCAACATGTATTTCATACGTTTATGGCCAGAAGCATGCGATTGAAATAGAGAAAGCAAAAGAGACAATCGAATTGTGTAGAAAAAATCTGCATATTATCAATCATCATATCGTTGATCTATCTCCTGCGATGAAACTCTTTGATTCTGCCCTAACTTCAGATGATCAAGAAATACCAACAGGCCATTATGAAGAGGAGCAAATGAAGTTGACAGTCGTACCAAACCGAAATGCTATCTTCGCTTCCATACTGTATGGTTTCGCTCTATCCAAAGCCAAACAATCAGGAGAAAATGTTGTCTTGGCTTTAGGCGTACATAGTGGAGATCACGCCATCTATCCTGATTGTCGTCCTGAATTTTACCAATCACTTCATGAAGCTTTTAAAATTGGGAATTGGGATCATGATCTTGTAGAATTTGATTTACCGTTCATCAACGGGGATAAGGAAACTATCCTCCGCGATGCATTAGATTCAACCACAAAACTAGGGTTCGATTTTGATGCTGTTCTAACCAACACCATAACATCGTATAATCCAGATAGAGATGGTAGAAGTTCTGGTACAAGTGGATCAGATATTGAACGAATTCTCGCCTTTCATGCAATAGGAAGAAAAGATCCTATTGAATATGTTAAACCGTGGAAAAACATTCTTTCAAATGCCCTTGCAATCGAAGAGAAATTCAAAGGTGATATGCATGGGTGATAAATGGAAAAACCAAATTGAAGGGTTATCTGAAATGGCTTTTTATGTTACTCAGCAAAATGGGACTGAAAGACCATTCACTGGTATTTTAAACAAAGAAAATAGGAAAGGTGATTATTCATGTATTGTATGTGGAACCTTGTTATTCACTGACCAAATGAAATTCGATTCAGGATGTGGATGGCCTGCCTTCCACTCAGAAGACTCCAATGCATGTATTTCTAGAATAATTGATGTTACTCATGGTATGGTCCGAACAGAAGTACGATGTGGCACATGCGATGCTCATTTGGGTCACGTCTTCAAAGACGGACCTAGAAAGCACGGAGGAGAGCGGTATTGTATCAACAGTGCTGCAATGCAATTTGAGGTGAAAGAATGACAACACGAATACGACGATATGTAGAAACTGATACTGGTCATCGAGTACCAAATCACAAGAGCAAGTGCAGACATTTCCATGGACATCGATATCGGTTTGAAGCTGAGATTGAAGGTGACATCATCGATACCCCAGGCGTTAGTGAAGAAGGTATGCTCATGGATTTTTCTGACGTTAGTCAAATCCTGATGGAGCATATTCATGATGTCGTTGATCATGCATTCATTGTATACTCAGAAGATAAAGAAGCCCGCATTGCTTTATCACATCTGGATTCAAACCATAGAACATTTGTCGTTCCATTTATTCCGACCGCTGAAAACTTAGCGAAGTGGGCTTTTGAACAAGTTGAACCACACATCAAAAATTCTTATGGAACTTCATTGAAACTTGTTGCAATGCATGTACGTGAGACCCCGAAAAGTTGGGCTTCATGGGCACCGTAGTTATTCTTCTTCACGTAGTACTTTGCGTCTTCTAGATGCACGCCAGTCATCATTACCAGAGACAAAGGAAAGAGCTGTAGCTGCATCTACCAATCCGCCAATCATTCTATTGGCCTCATCTCGAAGGAGACCTGAGCGTTGTAATGATCGAATCATTGAATGACTGAACGATTTTCTTCTCTCATCTCCTCCGGGCAAATTTTTTGCAATATCCATGATCGCTTTTCGCAGTATATTGCGCTGCTCGGACGAGATGCCACGTTCTAAAGGAACAATTGATGGCAACGCAACATCCTTGCCTTGATTTGCAAGAACTCTATGACGATGTAATTCATAGGTCAATGTATGAACTGCATGACTTAGGTTCGTGATTGGATATCCTTCCCATGTTGGAAGAGTTACCAGATAATCACAATTGAGTAAATCATCTTCATCCAGACCTTTTCCTTCTTCACCAAAAACAAGTGCAACCGATTCTGTGTGCATTGACATTCGTTCTGAAAGTTCCCAAGGATAGACGAAATGTCGCATTTGTGTCTTTGAGCCAACTTCACGCTTACCAGAGGTTCCTACAACTATTGAACAATCGGAAACTGCATCATTGAAAGATGAAAATACTTCACAAGTATCGAGAACCCTTCCTGCATGTTTCGCACGGTTTCGTGCTTCGATATCATCTGGGCTACACTGTGGATTCACAAGCCTAAGTTGATCATAACCATGGTTCAAAAGGGATCGGCATACCGCACCAAGATTTCCTGGATGTTGAATGCCAACGAGTACAATCACAAGATTATACGGAGATGAAGGCAAAGGCAGGTCACTTCGATCACCCATTACTTCTCCTCCATTTTGGTTAAATATTCGGCAATCCAAACGGGATTACATGCCTGATAAATAAAAAATAAAAATCCACCTGATTGACGATCCTGCATAACGAGTGAGCGTCTTCGTACACTATGTTGGTTCCGTAGATGAAGAATCAATAACTCAAGATCTTCTGGATTGTCTCCATGAACAGATACAGGTGTTCGATTCCAATCAACCCAAATGGGCAAAGAACCGACTCCAATCAATCAGTACGACGTTGGCGGTAACGTGTAACGTAACCAGCAATCCAATTTCGTAATTTCTTCGTACTAACGTCTGTTAGTTCACCAACCATAATTTTATTGTGATCGAAATCATCTGTAAATTTCTCACCATGTTCTTCAACAAGTCGAATGGCTCTGATTTTGATAAAACTTGGACGAATATTTCCCATACTTATGCCTCCACATACAATTTGACTTCGATAGGGATGTCAGGTTCATCGTGACGAATAACTGTCAGTTTGATTTTACGCGGTGGATTTTCAATTCCGCGCTCCCAGATTTTCTCATTCACTTCAGGATCGATGTAAATCTCTTCTTCAGGAAGTACTTTGAGATGACGAATGACTTCATCTTTGATGATTTGAATAGCACGAGGAGCACGCTTGTAGCGTGTAATATTCCATGCCTTTCTAAGTGGTACGATAAGTTCGGATGTTGCTGCTCTTGCCATCATATCACCTCATCGTTGTAGTTTACTACGTCGCCAGTGGTGACGCTTTGGATGCGACACTGTGCTGCGGTTAGTCTTGAGCATGACCCATACAGGTACACGTCGGTTTTGCTTTCCTGCCTTCATTAGGCGAATTTTCTTTGCTGCTGGTTTATTTTTTGACATGTTCGAGCACCCCTCATCAGATTCGACGGATAGACGCACTACGGCGGCTCTTGGATAGGTTTGTTAGGATTCTCTTTAGCTGTTCATCTGAAACAGGTATAGAGATTTTAGATTCTTGATGAAGGTTAACAAGTTGCTTCTTGAGCAAATCCGCTCGGGCAGGATCGACCAATGAAACATTGGTTAATCGTCCTCTTGCTTCAGGCGACAGAATTTGGCGCATAGCGGAATCAAGTGCTTGTTGTTCAACAGCCTTGGCTTGTGATTCAACTTCTGCATCGGCTTGTTGCTGAGCTTGCTGGGCTAATTGTTGTTGAAGTTCTTGTTGGCGTCGTAGTCTGAACGCTTCTAGTTCTGAAGATGTGTTATCGACCATTGAAACCACCCACTCACTTCCAATCAGTACTTATCGAGTCCTGGATATGCTGCTTCAACCTCAGGGCGAACTGCGAGAGCAACTTGATTCAAGAGTTTGTGACCGGCTGGCGTGATAATACGGCCAGAGTAAAGTTGGGTTGGTTCTCGATTTTCGTGTTCAATCAATCGTGCTGCTTGCATAACAACAAGTCCAGCGTCTTCGAGTTGTTGTAGAATAGCTCGGATGACTTTACGTGATCCAACTCCGGGTGTGTTTGGCTTGGAACCGTTGTTCTTACGGCCTCCGTATTCTTGAGAAAGAAGAGTAACACCAATTGGTCCTTGACGAGCGATCTTACGCAACATTGCTGCTCCACGGATGTGCCACCAGTCGGTTTGTGTTGGTGGGCGCTCTCGAGAGGAGCCAGTTTTTACAACATGAGCCCATTCCGGCATTGAAATCGAGGCATTGCTCTTCAATTGTTCAGCAAGAGCTGGAATCAAAAAGTTCGCAGGAACATCATAAAACGTCGTCATGTCTACACCAAGCAACCTTCCGACTTGTCTCCCCTATTTGAATAAAACGGGCGAATCCGAGATTAAAATGATGAGCATATTGTCCTTTGGACGAGTGCAAGTCTTCTTGAATCAGGCCCGTTTGGAAGGATTGATGAAGAAGGCCTTAGCACAGAACCCCAACCTTCTCAGAACGTTGATTGGGCTCTCATTAACACTCATTTTTATGCTCTCCTATGCCGTTTATGGAGCGACAGTTTCACCAAGTTACTATATTTATGAAACTGAGGCTACAAATACTGAATTTAATGAGATTGAATTGGATAAGCAGGTTATCGATAACGAAACGTACTGGACAACAGTTCTTGATGTAGATGCTCAGAATCTGACTTGGGTAAACATGTCAATAGATGATTTGGCGTCCGGTGCGATTATTAAATTGTCAAACACAGCTAAACTCTACAGTCATCAATTTCTAGGAGTAGAAGATGCAAAGGTGACAGTGAATGGCGATAAAGTAGATTTCAGATGCTCAGAGCACTGCCAGCATAGTGATACCATCGAAGTGGAATCTGAAGACTCCAGTATTGAATTACGTTCGCTTACATCAACCAATCCCGCCAGAAGATCGAATGGAACTGTGTATGCTGACAACATAGAGGAAGCAGAGCAAGAAGCGAGGAAAGAGATTGATCATTTGCACGGTTCACCGCAACTCATTATTGAAATAAAGGAGCCTGGGGACAAATCTGTCCAGCCGGTTATCGTGATTCATACAGTCAACGAAGAATTTTCATCTATCGAAGTGTATTCAATCGATGCTGCGACAGAATTTTTATGGGCTCTGGCTGCAGTAGTAGGTTGCTTTTCAATGGTGCTCATACCGTCTTTTACTGTTTACTTTGCAGCAAGAGCTAAGGATAAAAAACGAGAAGAAAAACTCAAGTTGGTCGAATCAGAGACCGTTGACGAATAAATCAAATACGTCGAGGGCGAATACACGTTCATGGGGCGAGGTCTATCTGCGGCAATCGTTCTTCTTTGTCTGATTCTTCAATCAGTTTCAGACCCCTCGATCTTAAATGAAGAAATCAATTCTTCTGCACCAAAGAATTCCGGCATTGATATTACACCGGTTGGTGTTTCAATTACCTATTCGAACCTAGCCGATGAAAATCAATACAAAATGTTCTCATCAAATCATCCCATTGCAAATTTCAATCGACCTGCTGAGTTATATGTCACAGATTCTGTTAATTCAACACCCATGGATATTGAAGTTACTGTCCGTAACGAAGGAAGTACTGTATCTGGTATTATTACGCTTCAGTTATTGATTTTGCACAATGAATACGGACAATTTGAGTTAGCAAATCGAACAATAACGATGAATGGATTATCCAGTAATGGCCAGGGTACTGCAACGTTCTTCAATGTATATGTCAACTACTCAGGGAATCACACACTAAGAGTAAGTTCAACTCACAGCGCAGTCGATGATAATGCTGGAAATGATATTCTTTCTAGGCATTATACAGTAGCATTTTCCTATTCAACATGCACATCACTTCTAGGATGGAATACTGGGCCACTATGGGGTATGAATTCAGATGCAGCTTTGAGTATGGGCAGTTCCTGCCACATTGGACAGGGAAGCACTGGTTCATACAACAATAACATGCAATCATCATTGACCACTCCAATCTGGGATTTTAGCGATGTTGTGTATAATCCATTAATGACAAATGGTATCACCTTTTTCTACACAGGAAGTGCGGATACCAACGATGAATTGAAATTGTACGCAAAAAATCTGAATGGTGCGTGGGATGAGTTAGCAACAATTGCAGGTACAGTCGATGCAAATCTCGGTGAATGGAGAACGATATCAAATTCGAACATGGGTCACACGACTCCCCTAATCCCTGTTAATCCAAACCAACATCTCCATTCCAATTCCCAATTCAAATTTACATTTACAAGTGATAGTTCTGGAACAAGTAATGGTTATTGGATTGACGATATCGTAATCATTTATGATCAATCTGCTCGTGTTGAAGAATACAATTTCGAAGCAACTGGAATTTCAACCATGGGAGCAATACCGGGGTCTTGGGGTAAAATTACAATGAATCTTGAGAATACAGGAAACATTTCTGACTTTATTTCGCCATCAATACTCAACCTCCCTCAAGACTGGAACGTTGCGTATTCATATGCATCAGGGGCTGGTGTCAACCCCTCAACTGGCGTAGCACTCCTTCCTGGTGAATCGAAACAAATTGATGTGAAAATCCAACCGGACGTCAATGCAACAACGGGTTTCACACAAATGACATTCTTGGGAACAAGTGTGCAGCAACCTACCGTTTATGTTGCAGAACCTATGCAGTTCCAGGTATTAGCTGATCGAATCCCATTTATCCAACAACCTGATTTCAAACCAAAATGTGCCCCTGGATCTACATGTCTTTTCGAGGTTGAAGTGAGTAATATTGGTCAAGCAACAGATGTTTTTGACCTTAATACTGAGTCGAAAAGTTTAGCCAATGGATGGAGTGTTTCCTTGTCCTTTGATCAACTGTCATCAATTCGATTGACGCCAAATCAGCCAATGAATGTACGATTCTTAATGACTGTTCCAAGTGATGCTGCTCCTGATACAACTGGTGATTTTTGGCTCACTTTAACAGCACAAAACGATACAAGCCGTACAATTACTGAAGCGATAACAATACAAGCATCCATGGTATCCTATGCTGAGATTGATTTTGCTGGAGAACCTGACTCAATTATTCTGATTGCTGCTGGAGAGACGATACATGTCCCATACACAATAACCAATCAAGCAACTCGACAGGATATTTTTGAATTATCTGTCGATGTAAATCCAAAAATTGGATGGGAAATTGAACCTGAAATACGCCCTCCAATAGCAATTAATCCCGGTATGACTGCTTCATTTTACATTGCTGTTACAGCGCCAAGCAATGGCCAGGCGAACGATGCTGCACCAGTATTCAAACCCATTGTAACCTCCACGAGAAGCAGTACTTCATTCACAGGAGACCAATATGACAGTGTATTAATTGACACCATTCATGATTTGAGTTTATCCTTATCGAGTGGTGAGCAATGGCTTCGTCCTGGAGCGATGAGTTCTATTCAAGTTGAGATCATAAATAACGGAAATGGACCGAGTATTGCTGAGTTAAGTCTCCCTAGTATTCCAGATAGTTGGGAATTCATGCTCCGTCAAAATGGTCTTGTTTTGGAAAGTAATTTCATACCACTTTCTGTGTCTTATATTGGTGAAGATACTGCTTCTATTGAGATTCTTATCTCCGTTCCAATGAGTGAATCCGCAGGCGAATTACATGAAATCACAATTGAAGTAATACCGAATGGAATGGATTCAGATATGTCTGATAATTCCATCACCCATATGATGATGACAGGTAGTATACGTTACCCATCTTATACCAGCTCTGCAAAAGACATTCATGCTATGATCAATTCACAAGTAACCATCAATGGTACGATTACCAATATTGGGAATGCTTTAGAATCCGACATGGAGATTGGTTTTGATGTATCGACTTCACCACCAACAGATGACATTGTAGCATTTCTTACAGCAGGAGTTGGAGGACCAACAACCACCCCCAACTCTCCCCTCACCTTCCCAATGAGTTCTGGAGATACTAAACTCATAATAATCGACCTCATCATTGGTCCAAATGTGCCTTTGAATACAAGAATTGTAATCACAACCTATGTCGAGGGAGGACTTGATAACGATGGAGATATTGTCAAAATTGAACATCAAAATTTGATTCTTGTTGATGAGCAAAGGGAGGTGAATTTGGAAGTTTCACCCCTTCCAACAACGCCAATAGAATCTGAAACAACAGGAGCTGGTTTTTGGATTAATCTAACAAGTGAATCAACATTCAATGAAGACCTTACATTAATAATTCTTCACCCAGCAACATGGCAAGTGATATGCAATGGAAATTTGTTTCAACAAACTGAACCTTTGAATGTAAGCCTTCAATACAGTCGTGGAGATGTTTCAGAAAAACAATTCAGTTGCACAATTCATAGACTACAAGGTACGTTAGAAGGAGAATTAACAATTTCGATGTCCACAAAGGATAATGCCATCTCGTCAACAGATTCTCAAATAATTGTTTTCTCAGAAACCAAAGATAGTGAAGGTTTCATGAATATGGAATTTAATGCACCGACGATAATTACTGGAGGAATTGCGTTATTTATGGTGATGCTCATTGCTCTTATTATCCGCAGGAGAAGTGTCGTATTTGACGATGATGAAATTCAATCCGACGAACTGTTGGTTACGAATGGGCCACCGATTACGAACGGACCACCAGTGAGTACAGGAATGAACACTCCTACAGTACAAACCTCTGTTGAAGATGAAACAACCTCGCCAGTCTTGCCAGAGACAGGTTTGCCTGATGGTTGGTCTATGGAACAATGGGAGCACTACGGCCAACAGTATCTTGATCGTTTAGGGAAACAGCCTTGACCTACCTGCCAATGAGCAGACATGGACGGAGATGAGCCACTATGGTACATCTTGTGGGTGTGCGTCGCAATATTCGGTGTATTAACCTGGTACTTACGTAATTTTACACAACGTGTACAGGCAACTAAGTTGTCCGCTATGCTTGGCGTCATATCTATGATCACACTCGTTACATGGACATGGACTGATTTTTGAGGTAATTGAATGGAACTCTCAACAGTTGAACAACATCCGTGGGCTAAAATGTTCCCTACTCGATTACCTGTTTGGTGGTGCCGTACTGGAGAGTCAAAATCCCACCCAGATCTAGAAGGAGTTACTGGGAAAACCGTTATTTTACGTTTTGAAAAGAAATTTGGTAGAATTGAAAAGATTGCCGCTAAATTATTCCGTGCACCCAAGGAATTACGCCGGCCACTTCTGGATAAGAACAGTGTTCTTTGGGAATTGTGTAACGGGAAAAGAACTTTCGAAGAAATATGCCAACATATGAGCGAAACATATCATGAAGAAGTATCTCCAGTCGTCCATAGAACACAAGCTGGACTTCAGGTTTTCATAAATCTCAATGTTTTAAGATTAGTATCAGATTCAACATCTGTTAACTGGAACACAAAGCCAGGTCATATTCCCCCTAACCAACAGTTGGACGATGTAACCTTTGAAGTGGATTTAGAAGTACGAAATGGGGACTAATTACCCAAAAACCGAGAAATATTTTCAACTGGCCGGCCAATAATCACCGATTCACCATCATCCAAAATCGGTCTTTGGAGAACAATTGGATGAAGACATAGGAACTCTGCTATATCTTCAGTCTCCAAAACTGAGAAATCCAGACCTTTAGCTGGTTTTTCACCAACGCGTAATAAATCAAGAAATGGTCCATCATATCGTTCTATCATTGAGATATATACGGAAGCTGCAATTTCTTCTTTAAGGTACAGTACAATTTCTACATCACCTGGCAAGAATGTCAACGCTTGACGGCTCTTGGAACATCTCGGATTATGATAATATTTCATTCATTCATCTCCGTTGGTTCCCACACGAGACGTATGCCAATTCCGTCTTTTCCTTCACTTATGTTGAATCGACGTCGAGAAGAGGATCTTGAGGAATCACTTTCTGTAAACCATGAACCACCTTTCGCAACCCTATATTCTGAATTTGCATGTACACAAGGTCTTTGCCCACGATGATGATGTGAGTGGTCTTTACTCCAATGGTCAGTAGTCATCTCATGAACCATGCCATGCATGTCATAGAAACCCCATTGGTTAGCTTTCTTCGACCCTACTTCTCTTGTCGTAGCGCCACTATTACCAGCATGCCATCCATGGGCATCAAGTTCTGCATCCTTGTCACCAAATGACCATCTTGTAGTTGTTCCTGCTTTGGCAGCATATTCCCACTCTACTTCAGAAGGAAGTCGCCACACTCCCGTTAATCCAAGATAGGATGATGGTTCCGAATTCAAAATTTTCAGAAACTCTTCTACTTCTTGAAAAGAAATGCTTTCAACAGGTCGAAGCCCAGCACTCCAACCGTCTTGAAATTTCGAAGGATTTGAACCCATCCTACTTGCCCATTGAACTTGAGTTACTGGACGAGCACCTAGGAAAACGGGTTCGGATAAAGTGACATCAATACATGGCTGTTCATTTGGATGACCAGAACCATTTTGATCACCAAATGTGAAAGTACCGGGTTCAAGAAGAATATAACTTCCTCCGAACTCATCCTCAAAGAATGGTTTGCTCGGTTGCATATAATCACTGAGAATTACGATACATTTGAGCAGTATCAAGAACTGATTCAACGAGGGTTTGTAAGCGTTGATTTGAATCTTCATCAACAAGATTACCTTCTTCATCAAAAGCATCTTTCACATGTCCAATAGCAAGTTGTTGAGTTACGGCTATGCCATGCAACCATCGTACCATGATTCTCATATGATTGAGTGTGTTTGAATTTTCCATACCTCCAAGTGTTGCCATAAGGCCGAATACTTTCCCCCCTACATGCTTTTCATATACCCAATCGAATGTATTTTTCATAACACCAGACATAGTCCCATGATATTCAGGAGATGAAACTAAAAATCCATCGCAATTCGAGGCTTCTTCTTGAAATTTCTTTGTAATTGGATCACTCCAACAACCTTCGGCCCCAACAAGAGGAAGCGGTTGCTCGGTTAAGTCCCAAAACACGACATCTGCACCCAATTCTGATGCTTTTTTGAGCGCTAAATCAACCAGCATTCCATTCTTTGATGATTTTCCATAAGAACCAGATAGCCCCATAATTCGCAATGGTGTTTCTTCCATGTCTAACCCAATACGAAGTGATAGAAGAAACCATGCATTATAGGTTAACCAATTAGGAACAACGCTTATGCCGTAACAGTCATGCCGAAGGTTAGGTGCAGTTCATGAGCGATGGTGAAGCCGACAACGAAATGTCCAACTCATTGATGAACGATATGGCAGATGCAATGCGTTCTGCTGGGTTGACTGAGGAAAATGAGCAATCGGAAGAGCCACAAAATATGCCAGATGGCGAGACAGAAGCAGCCTCCGAAGAACAACCAGCAAAGGAATTTTCAGAATCAATTACAGAAACTGAATCTGTAGAGGACCAAGTGAATGTACTTCTGGATGAAGGTGAATCCCATTCACGTTCCAATAATCCACAAGAAGCACTTGTTGCATTTAACAAAGCCATTGCTCTCGACCCTTCATGTGACATGGCTTGGTTTAATCGCGGAGTACTCCTCGAAGCTCAGCAAGATGCACGAGGGGCTCGACAAGCATTCCAAATATGTCTTGATTTGAATCCTGATCATGCACCAGCAACTGCCAATTTAGCAATTTTACTTGACAGAATTGGAGACGAAGTTGGAGCAGCAGCAATGGCTCGAAGAGGCTTGGATTTCTTCCCAGGCCATCCATCTCTCACAGATGTTCTTTCTCGATCTAAGAATGCCTCTGTTGAAGAAGTTCCTGAAGCAATCGAATCTACGATAACAAAGGCATCACATCATGAATCAACTCTCGTTAACGTAATGGCTGATTCAGGAGTTTCCGATTCTGAAGCAATCCTAACTGAAGCCGTACATCACGATCTTGATGGGGATGGGCATCTTGACAAAGAAGAACTTCAAAGTGCAGCAGAAGTAGTTGCTGCAACTCAGAAGATTGAAACAGAAATTCAGGAAGCAATAGAATCCGAAATCGAAAACAATCCAATCGTTGAAGAAATAGACTTGGATAAACTCACTGCTGAAGCAACAGAAATGATCCGTCAAGGAGAACCAAAGAAGGCCTTAGCACTGCTAAAGCCGCATCTGAAAACAATTGGAGCAAATCATGCTGGAGCATGGAGAATTGCAGGAGGTGCGATGGCACGAATGGAACTCGACACGCATGCAATTGCTGCACTGGAACATGCAACTCGATTGGACGATGAGGTTGCAAGTGGCTGGTACAATTTAGGTACGCTGTATGCCCGTAATGATGATGATAATAAGGCAATTGAAGCCTTTGAAAATACGATTGAACTTGACAAAAGACATCTAAAAGCTCGACTAAAATTAGTCGACTATGCAAAATCTTCTGGAAATATCGGAGATGTTCTCTCCCACGGTATGGCCTTCCTTGAGGTACAAGATGATGCTTTGTTACGAAATGAAATAATCGAACACTTACTAACCTGTGCTGAACAAGAAGTAGCTGTTTTAGAAAATATTACTGGCATACCACCTACGATGCCAGAAGCACCTCAATTAGCTCAATATGCACTCGATTTCCTAACCCCTGGGGCATCCGAACACAGAGCAAGGGCAATGACCTTGAAGGGAGATAATATTGAGGCTGTAAAAATCTGGAGGGAATTAATCCAAACTGATAAATCTAATTCTGGACTATGGAAAGGTCTTGCACGTTCGCTAGAGGCTGCAGGAGATTTAGAAACTGCTCAACGATGCCACGCTAAAGCAAACGAACTTGAATCTGGAATACAATCAGAGCCACAAACTGATTCTGAGTCTTCACAGCCATCTGTAGCACAAGAAACATTCACACAACCTCCGCTTGAACCTGTCCAGCAGGAAGCCATAACAACACTGCCAGATCCTGTTGTCTCAGAAGAAGAGAAATCGACAGCAAATGATTTGTTACTTTCTCCGATCCAACCTCGAGTTCAACAAGTGAGGGAGGAACCGAAAGTCGAGGTTGATCTTGCCAAAGCAGCACTGGATGCTACAGCAATAATTGCATCATCCACTGAAATGAGTGTAGGTTCAAGTGCTGTTGCTAATCAAGATATTTCATGGTACAACCAAGGTGTTCAACTTATTGAAGATGGAAAGTTCCGAGAAGCTTTGTCGAGTTTCGACCGAGCCTTACCGTCATTTGCTAACGATAATGAAATGGTGATTCGCATATTGAACGGAAGAGGAAATGCATATTATTTCATGGAAGAATATCCTGCCTGCGTAGAATCTTACCACAAGGCAATGATGATTGATCCATCAAATGTGAGGGGGCAAACACTCTATAACATGGGAACCGCATATGCAGAAATGGAACGATTTTCTGATGCAATAAAGTGTTACGAACAAGCCATGCCTCGCGGTTTATCACCTGAAGAATCCGCACGTGCCAAGGAACAAATCCGTCGATGCACCATTCTCGAAAAAGAGAGAAAGAAAAAGCTTTCACGAAAGTGAAATGAAAGTCAGGTTCATATTCCCCCGACGTTTCGGCTGTACATGGACTGTGGAACGTGCGAGACTGCACCAGCAATCGAAATCATCAAACCTAAGGTGGTGAATGTCAATCTAACAATCACTGAAAAAGCCTTGGACATGCTAACAGAAGCCTTCGGTGATGATCGTAGCCATGCACTCCTTGTAGGCGTTCTATCAGGCGGTTGTTCAGGATACATGTATGATTTACAAATCGTTGAAACAACCGATATTGATTGTCAAGAGATTGAGATTTCAGGATTTAGAGTTCTCGTACCAAAGGCTTCATCGCATTTACTCGATGGTATTGAAGTCGATTATGTGGATCGATTGATGGGTGGCGGATTCAAAATCAATAATCCAAATGCATCAAGTTCCTGTGGTTGTGGCGAATCCTTTGCATGAGGACCCCTCATGAGAGTGTTTCAACTCGATTCATACGTCTTGCTCCTTTCAGGAAAAGATTGTTTAAAATTTCTAGATGGTCTTTCAACCAATAAAGTTGAATCAACCTGTACGACTGTTTTTACAAAATCAAATGCCAAAATCATTGATATGGTTGAAGTAATAGTCGTTGGTGAAAATATTGCTTTAGTTGGCCATAATAAATACAAAACGAACTTAGTCGACCATCTAAACTCAAGAATTCTACAACAAGATGTTTCAATGAGAGACATTTCTGAATTCAATAATGTCTACATCTCATTTGATGATTATCCAAAAACGGATAACATTACTGTTGTTAGTACGTTCAGAGGCTGGATTATTGTTGCTCCTACTTCTTTTAACATTGAATCGACCCTAACATTGGATGCTTTCAATGAATATCGTATTGAGCATGTAATTCCCCATCAAGAATACGAAATTACTCCTTCCAGGCATCCATTCAATTGCCGTTTAGAACATTTAGTTCATGAATCCAAAGGATGCTACATAGGCCAAGAAATCTTGACACGTATGAGAAGTAGGGGGAAAATGGGTAAATCACTCATCCGTATCGAAGGATCTCCTGAGGATGCCACTACAAATGGTGCAACACATTCACTCGCTATTCGAAAAACCTGAGGGATGGGGGAATGACTGTGAACGAAAATTCAGAAGTCGTACAACGTCGATATGATATCGATTGGTTACGAGTTATTCTCTTTGGATTATTGATTCCCTTTCACGTAGCCATAGGCGTATACTGGTCAACATATGGCACAGATATCAATCCTAACATGGCAAGCGATGATATGGATAATGATGAACTGGCTGCTGAAGAAAATACCTATACAGCAGATTCTATTGACCCGACAAGTATGTTTCTTCATTGGATGCATCAATGGAGACTAGCAGCGTTATTCATGATCTCTGGTATGGGTACTGCATTCGCCTTCAAGCGACGTTCGTGGGGTAAATTCCTTATCGAAAGATTACAACGATTATTAGTCCCAATGATATTTGGCATGTGGACAATCGGGTTTGCAGGCGGTATTGCTCTCGGAGCCATAGATTTGGATAATGAAAGTGTATCTGATATAGGAACATCTTTGATCTATCATATTTTGATTACTTCGTTCATATTTTGGATACCGATAATTGGGAAAATAATAGCGTTAGGCCATCTGTGGTTCTTATGGAATCTATTTTTGTATTCGCTTCTGATGACTCCTGTATTCCATTATGTTCAAAAAAATGCAGATGGAGCATTAGCAAGAATGTTCAAATCTATGTTTACTGCTAGATTTGGGATTGGTGTTTTCATGATCATACCTCTCTTATTGAGCAGTGTGGAGATTCTCTTCAAGCCGTGGATTGCTGGTTTTCTTGGAAGCGGATACGAATGGTTGTGGTTCCTTGGGTTTTTCTTCTTCGGTTATTCCTGTATCATTGCCAAGAGTGAATATTATTCATTTTTAGAAAAAAATCGATTAAAAATTAGTGGGATAACAATCCTTCTGACCTTAATGTTTGTATGGATTCGAATTCAACAGCATAATGCCGGTATCCCTTACATTGATGGGGGTTGGATTGAACAAGGAATTATCCATAATCAAATGACACTCTTTTCATGCTTCATTCATAGTTTTCATGCTTGGTTCTGGTGTTTAGCAGTTTTTTCATGGGGAGCGCATTTTCTCAATAAACCAAGCAAAAATTTAGCCTACATGAATCAAGGAGTTTATCCATTTTACATCGTCCACATGCCAATTACTTTTGCTGCTTTAAAATTATCAACTGAAATGGGGATTACAAACTATTCCGCAGTTCTTCTTAGTTGCTTATTGGTAACACTTGGTTGTTGGTTATCTTTTGAAATTTTAAAGAGAACCAAGGTTTCGAGATACCTATTTGGAATCAAAGAAATTCCAATAAAGAAATTAGACTAATCAATATCCGAGTACGTCTTTGAGTTGATTCTTGTAGAAGTTACCTGACTCCTGAAGAGATGCAAGTTCTCCTTCACTGAGATCCAATTCAAAGATTTGTTCAACTCCGTTTGACCCTAACAAACATGGGACACCGATGTAAACCTCATCCAATCCATATTGCCCTGTTAGATGACATGATGCGGGCAATAGCCGACGTCGATTATTGAGAACGGATTCTGCCATGATGGCAGCAGCAGAACCAGGAGCATAGAATGCTGAACCACGCTCGAGTAATTTGACAATTTCGCCACCACCACTTGCTGTGCGAGCTGATATAGCCTCTATTCTCTCTTGACTCATGAGTTGTGTAATAGGTATACCACCTACGGTTGTGTATCGTGGTAAAGGAACCATTGTGTCCCCGTGACCGCCAAGAACCATAGGGCTAACGTCTTCTTCTGCGCATCCTAATTCTAAAGCAATGAAATGAGCCATACGGGCACTGTCGAGAACACCTGCTTGTCCTATTACACGGTTGGAAGGGAATCCGGTAACCTTCTGCATGTGATAGGTCATCAAGTCGAGAGGATTGGTTACAACAATGACAACGGCATCGGGCGCATGGTCACGGATACCTGCTCCCACTTGTGCAATAATTTCTGCATTTTTTCCAATGAGATCTTCTCGAGTCATTCCTGGTTGTCTTGGAAATCCGCTCGTGACGACAACAACATCTGAATCAGTAATATCTTCGTATGATGATGTGCCAGTAATTGTTCCATTGTAATTGAGAACATTTGCATTTTGACTCATATCCAAGGCCTTCCCTTTTGCAAACCCTTCATAGATATCGAGAAGGACGATATCTGCTATCTTCATATTGGCTAAAACAAAAGCACACGTTGCTCCAACATTTCCTGCTCCTATTACTGAAATTTTACGGCTTCCACGGGACATAATTCTCTCCTCAATCTGATGTCTGAACGAGACGCTCTTTAATTCAAATGGTTGTTCCCAAATAAATTCTCCATCTGGATGGAGGGTGGCATTGAAGAACCCCCTCTGTGTGGGCGAATCATAGGTGTAATTATGAAGTTGGGAGTGCTCAAAGAACCCGCTGATGAAACACGAGTTGCAATCGTTCCAACCAGCATGAAAAAATTACTCAAAGCAGGATTCGAAGTCATCGTTGAATCAGGTGCTGGTAAGGAGGCAAATTACTCTGATGAAGCATACACAGACGCAGGTGCAACTGTAGGAACACGAGAGGATGCTCTTGCTTGTGCTAACCTCATTACTATCCGATTCCCTGGTGTGGATGGGCTTGCAGAAGGAACAACTTTGGCATGTGTTTCAGATCCTTTCCGAAATCCACAGCACGTCAAGGATTGCATGAAAGCGAATATCACACTGCTCTCAATGGATATGATTCCTCGACGTTTGAGTCGTGCTCAATCAATGGATGTTAATTCAAGTCAAGACAATCTTGCTGGATACAAAGCGGTACTGCTAGGAGCATCCCAGGTTCCTAAGGGAATTCCAATGATGACAACATCCGCAGGAACTGTTCGACCTGCGAAGGTGGTCATTATGGGTTCAGGTGTTGCAGGATTGCAAGCAATTGCAACTGCAAAGAGACTTGGAGCAGTCGTTTATGCATCAGACGTTCGTAAATCCGCAGCAGAACAAATTGAATCTGTTGGTGGACGGTTCATCGAAGTCGATGGAATGGATGACTTTGAAGATGAAGCTGGATATGCTAAACCTCTCACCCCTGAATTTATTCAGAAAGTGAACGATACGGTTTGCGGTGTAGCATCAGATGCTGACATTATTGTTACAACAGCACGTATCTTTGGACGCCCAGCGCCTATTACTGTACCTTCATCAGCAGTTCAAAACTTCAAATCTGGTGCTGTTGTTGTTGATATGAATGCAGATGTAGGTGGAAACTGCGAAGACACAGTTGCAGGTAAAGTAATCACAACAGACAATGGCGTAATTATTGTAGGAACATCAAACCTCCCAGGAACTATCGCTACTACAGCAAGTATGCTTTATTCCAATAATCTAACCACATTCATCACTTCCTTAGTCGATGAAGGAGAAGTGAAAATCTCCGATGATGACGACATCCTCGTAGGCGCTCCAGAAGGAAGCGATTTCTATGTTAATGGAATGGGTGGCGTTCTCATCTGCAAAGATGGAGAGTTACATCCAAAACAAACTCGCTTAGGAGGTGCACTCGAATGACACCAGAATTTTTAATTGGAAACATTACTCTGTTCGTACTTGCTATCTTCCTTGGATTTGAGTTGATCACAAAAGTACCTGCAACACTGCACACGCCTCTTATGAGCGGTGCAAATGCAATCTCTGGAATTTCAATCATTGGAGCACTTATTGGGGCAAATGTAGCATACGAATCTGGAGATACAGCAATTTCAGGAATACTTGCATTTGTTGCAGTAGTTTTAGCGATGATCAATGTTGTTGGTGGATTCCTTGTCACCAATAGAATGTTGAATATGATTGCTGGAAAGAAGCGAAGAGGTGCTTGAGATGGAAGATTGGGTTTCTCTAGGATATTTATTATCTGCCGCACTTTTCATTTTTGGTTTGAAAAAACTTGGTCATCCAAGAACTGCTCCCTTTGGAAATCAACTTGGAGCACTCGGTATGCTCGTTGCAGTTCTCACTACAATCCTTAGTATGGAATTGGCAGGGGATGCTGAATGGGTTCTGATTGGAGTAGGTGTAGCACTTGGCTCCCTTATCGGCTACATCATGGCTGTACGTGTTCAGATGACAGGGATGCCTGAACTTGTTGCACTGTTCAATGGATTTGGTGGTGCAGCATCTGCACTTGTTGCTTTGTCTGAAGTTTGGAGGTATATGGAGGATTCATCGAACATACCCACTGGAAATCTAGAGATCACCGTCATCATGGTCGCTGCTGGTCTATCGGCACTCGTTGGTTGGATGACTCTCACGGGATCACTTCTGGCAATGTACAAACTCAAAGGCGGAGTAAGCGTCTTTGGCAAGTGGATTAAGACACCTACATGGGGACCTCCATGGCTAAATCCAGTCAAGGTTCTTCTTGTGATAGCCGTAGCAGTACTGATTTACCTAAGCATCGATGAACCAACGAACACCACGTATCTATGGAGCATTATTGGAATCTCCTGTTTGTTAGGTCTTGTTCTGGTGTTACCAATCGGTGGAGCAGACATGCCAGTTGTTGTATCGTTACTCAACTCATTATCTGGTATCGCAGCAGCATTTACTGGATTTATTATCGGGAATTCAGCGCTTATCATCGCAGGTTCCCTTGTTGGAGCATCTGGTCTAATTCTAACATTCATTATGTGCAAAGCAATGAATCGTACCCTTGCTGATGTCTTGTTCAAATCATTTGGAGGAACTGGTGAAAAGGAATCATTGACTCGAACAAAGGTTGGTTCAGATCCTGATGAAGTTGCAATGATGATCGATGGTGCACAAAAAGTCATCATCGTCCCAGGTTACGGAATGGCCGTATCCCAATGTCAACACCAAGTCAAAGAATTTGCAGATTTGATTTCAGAGAAGTTCGATACGGAAGTCAAGTATGCGATTCATCCTGTAGCAGGCCGCATGCCTGGCCACATGAATGTCCTTCTTGCAGAGGCTAATGTTCCATATGAACAGCTCATTGAAATGGATGAAATAAACTCAGAATTCCCAGAATGCGATGTTGCAATTGTTATCGGAGCGAACGATACAACGAATCCTGCTGCTCGAAGCGGCGAAGGTCCACTTGCAGGAATGCCAATTATCGATGCAGATGCTGCACGTACTGTCGTCATCATCAAGCGTTCACTCTCCGTAGGCTATGCAGGTGTCGATAATGACCTCTTTTACATGGACAAAACAATGATGCTCTTTGGTGATGGAAAGGCCATGATGACCGGTTTGAACAATGCGATAAAAGAAATCTAATTTACTGGTGTATAAGGAACGTTGAAAGGTCTCTTAGGGATGGCATTAACATTGGAGGAAGGCTCATGCGTTCACGAACTCTACTAATTCTTCTTTTGGCTGTCTGTCTTATTGCACCAGTCATTGCAAATCCCAATGGACCACCTTGGGAAAATAGCCAGGGAGATTTAACAGTTGAAGGCGGTTGTACTTGTCACGGAGTTGGAGGACCTGTCAATGGTCAACCTTCAACCGAAGTTGTTGTATCAATTTCTGGCATCCCTCGTTCCTATGATCTTGGTGTTTCATACGACTTTACAATCAACCTTCAACATGCATCTTATGATGAAGGTGGCTTCATGTTGTGGAGTTACGGTGTCGGAACACTAACCGCAGGCGAAGGACAACAACAAGTCCCTGAAGAACCAACAGCTGTTTCTCATTCAGAAGTCGGTAATGGATGGATTGTATCTTGGACTGCACCTAACGAAGACGTCGGAGAGGTATCGTTTACGCTCGTCGGTAATGCTGTCGATGGCCAAAATGGTGCTAATGAAGGTGACAAATGGAATATCCTATCATTCTTCATATCCGCTCCTGATTCAACAACAAATGATGATGAAGAAGGTTTAGCACTACGTACGATTAGCGTTGGAGACTTTGAATCACTGTTTGTTGCAGACATTGATCCCGCTGTTGTTGAGGCAGAACGGCAAGAAGGTATCGCAGATGACTTTTTCACCAACGGAAATATCTTCTACTGGTCAACACTTGCAATTATCTTAGTTGGTGCTGTTGTTCAAGGGGAATTCTATGAACGTCGATTTGGAGGAGGTCCTAAACACCTCGATATGCGACTTGCTCTGCCACAAGGTATCAGAAGAGGTATCCTCGGTCTAGGCTTACTCCTAGCCTTTGGATGGGCAGTTGATAATTCACAACCATGGGGCTACAGTTTCCTTCTCGGAATATGCACACTATGGGCAATGTTTGGTGTTTATCGAACAATTGTTCAAGCTAGGGCAGAACCGAATCCAGAAGATCTAGTGTGAGGTTGATTCATTGAAAACCCAAAGTGGTTTACAACTTGAAAATGACCAGAAGTTAACAGTTCAAGAGCATCTGAATTTGTTAACTCAACAAGGTACTCTTGCGTTTGTACTCATCATCACCTTAACTGGATTATTTATGACTCAGGTTGATGAACTCTTACAATGGCTCCTCGATCGTATGAATCCTTGTGCAACAAATGATTGCCTTACATTGTATGAACCTGCATCATGGAGCGTAGTCAGGTGGCTTTCTGCAGTATTTCTTGCGGTCATATGCACACTTCCATTGATCATACGTTCATTTTACAAATTTGCACAACCAGGTCTAACAAAAAATGAAAAAATTATGTTCCGTAAATGGACAATCTTTTCGCTAATTTCGATTTATTCATTGCTTGGCATTCTATTCTTCTATGCAATACCAATGCTTTATTCAATTGGGGATTCTGTACATTCAGAAGTTGGATTAACAAGCCAATATGATGCTGTTCATATGTTCATTTTTGCACTGTCAATATTCTGGACTTGCCTCATTGGATTCATTCTTGTTTTTGCAACAATAAGTGCTGGTTCAACTGGGTTAATTACAGATTCAACACAAGATTGGTGGCGGATTCGAATACATGGAATCGGAGGACTTGTCCTACTCTTATCCCTCCCAGGAAGATGGAATGGAACCAACATAGCCCTGATCACAACCATGATTATTATTCTAGAATATGTCATAAAGAACAATGTAAGAAAGACACATTCAATTAATTCACCGAAACCAATGTTTGATCATGAAGGTCGAAGACGCCTACTTCTATACATCGAAATTTCAGATAAACATGAAGATTTTAAGATGCAGGATTCGCCAGAAAACACTGCATTTTTACGTTGCAATTCACTTACCGATAATATTAACGAAAGAGATATTATTGTTGATACAGTGGTAAGTTACCGAATAACTGATACAATCATAATTGGATGTGATGATTCAAAACTACCCACATCATTCCAATCAGTTATCAAATCTGCAAACTGCTCTATGTGGTTCCTTCAAGATGGAGATAATGAAAGTATTATGATGTTACAGAAACGAATTCTTGGGCCTAACAACTCACCCAACAATTGAAACGATTCGGTATAGTACGAACTACATGGGGAGGAAGGCAAATGCGTCAGGCATCATAATTTGTCTGCTTCTCTCAGTTCTATCCTTCACATTATCTTCTAATATCAATTCCTTATTTGATATCGAAGTGGATTCTAATGTCGCGAATGAGACACCTTTGGTGGGTTTAGTGGATAATGAATCGTGGCTTGTTGTTCTTGTTGACTTTGATTCAGACCCACTCGAAAATAATCAAAAACAAGAGTTTGGTACCCTCTTAGAGGAACAAGCACAATTGTATTTTACTGAAGCGTCTGGGCGTACAATAAATATTGAAATTGACGTTCATGATGAGATTATTCGTTCACAACGACCATTGCAATATTATGGCAAAGACGGAGACAACGGTCGTGATTATGGAGATGGTACTGAATTTATGCCTGCCAAACTATCTGAATATGTCGTTGATAATCTGAACGTTGAAGATTGGAGCAAGTATGATCTGAACGAGGATAAAATTGTTGACAGATTCCTAATCGTTCATTCAACACTATCTCAAGAACAAGGCGGTGGCTCAACGAGCAGGATTTGGTCTCATTTCACAACATTTCAGACTCCAATTTCGATTGATGGATATGTCATAGAGCATTACACAATGTCAAGTCTTCGACATGGTATGAATGGAATTGGAACCATACTCCACGAAATGATGCATCAATTTGGAGCATTTGACCTCTATCCAGTCCACGATTCTGGATACAGTGGGTCTTGGAAAGGTATCGGTATTTGGGACATTATGGCAAGTGGAAATTGGAATGGAGGGGGAGATAAGCCTTCTCTTCCTACAGGACCAACGATGGAAACTATTGGTCATAATGCAACTGTTAACCTGAACCTAGAATGGCCATCAACCACACAAAGCCCATGCATTGGCCCAGCATTTGACATACAGTCCAGAAGTGATGGTGGGGCACGAGTAAAGATACAGATTGGACCAGAGGAATTTGTATGGTTTGAAAAAAGATCCAAAGATGGATTTGATGAGGCACTTCCTGGTGAAGGGATTTTAGTTCTCCTTGAGGATAAAACCGCAGGAGATGCCCAATATAATGCCATGAATATAGATCAAAAAAGGCCATATTTACGTGTGATTGAAGCTGACGGTAACGATGAACAACTGCAAGGAATAAATGATGGTGTTTTCGAAGATTTATTCCAGCCAGGTGATACTTTTGGAGAATTGGGAATAGAAATTCGTAATCATGATGGTGTCCTCGTTCCATGGCATGCTAATGTTTCGAATGTTGAGAATGTATGGAGAATCGAAATATATTCATTACATTGTTCGCCTTCATTTTCACTCGACTTACCCGATTATGGTTTAACAATGCTCCAAGGCGAGGGTTTTCCAATTCAAATAACTGAATCACAAACACCAGTATCATGCATGGGTATGCTTACCGGGAGTGATGGAAGAACAATCGATTTTTCAGTGGATACAAGTATGCAGGATAATAAAATTACAGGTGTTTTTTCTGATCAAGGTATTGTTGATTCTATCGCTACATTCAGTGGCATAATTTCATGCGATGAATTCCCAATTAATATTCGTACGACTGTTACTACTGTCGGAACCCAGCCATTAGTCAATAAAATGCATACTGAAGAAATAATTGATCCAGTTGATTCTTCTACCATCACAATTCCATTCATTGGAGACGGCGTAGGAAGCGGAACCTTTTCAGTAGATTTACGAGGTCCAATAACTCGTATTGGTACTATTAATTCACCATTAACTATCACCAACGGAACGGGGTCAATCATTATTGAAATCAATCCTAATGGCTTATTGCAACCAAATATGTACGTTTTTGGAGAGGTTCTGTTGACATCATTCAATGGGGAAACATGGACAATCGATATAGAATTACAGGCAGAGTCTGAATCAAGGATCCCTATTTTAGATGATCAATCAACCATTATTGGGTCTTTTTTCGCAGTATGCTCTGTCTGGTTTGCAGTGACATTTCTAGCAGAGAAACGATCTAAGAATGAGAAAAATGAGACCATCTTGGAGCAAGAAACAACCTTTGAATTTGATTAATTTCTTTTTGGTAACCAACGTTTTATCCGAAGATAATTCCATCGATTGTCGGAATATATTGCACAAACCCATTCCTTGTGAACACCTTCGGCAAGACGTATGGATAGACAAACGCCCTCCCAGGATGTAGAGGCATGTTGAACTGGTTGAATCAGCCAAGGAGCGTGAGATTCTTCGAGGTCTCCATCATAGACACGCCATTTACATCCAAATTTGAATCCAGGACGGACCAATAAGCCCCTGCTAAGTAAATCATCCATCAAGAGAATATCAGAATCTGATGAAATTTTATCGTCCAGACAAGTTTGAACATATTCAAATTCCTCCCCACGTAATACACGCCCAGACATATGGTCAAATCCAATTTGGGACCAGGGCCAGTCGCCATCGTATGGAAAATATGCGCCCTTTTCTAAAACCCGTTTCTTCGCCCAACATTCCTCTACAAATTGTTGAGACTTTTCTGATAATTCAGTCCATCGTTTATTGCTGCCTTCTGGTTGAATCATATCTACACGATAACCAGTGACGTGAAGTTCGTCATCAATAACGTAAAGTTCAGCTAACACATTGTTTTTCGATGACTGTATACACCAATCAAAGACATCGTTCCAACTAAATTCGTCATTGGTTGATGCCATCTTAACGTATGCTTGACATGGTTCTTTGAATCTATTTTGATTATTTCCCCAACGAACGCCCCACGAAGAAAACGGTGTATCGATCTCTAAATTTTCACTAGGAACCACCATTTCTCCACCTCGGCGTCCGATATCCAGAATCACTGCTTCATTGAGCAAATTTGGATTCCGTTCGAATTCCTTCTCAAGCCAATCCAATGATGGTAATGGAACAGAACGGTGCCAATGGCAGTACAATACTTCAGCAGATGTTAATGAAATTGTACCGTCGGAATTCCTACGGCCAATCGCACTTTTTTCGAAAAGACGAGTTGCCAAGGGTGGTTTAAGAGTCCAGTTTTTACCGTCAAATGTCGGTCGTTGGAATGGTTTTTTTCCTGGTAGTTCTTTGACTACATCAGGACCTATTGGCCGAGTTGAACGAACGCGAGGTTTGTAACGACGATTTTGTCGGGCCATACTGACTCGTCATGGAACACACATATTGTTTCGTCGATTGAACCGATTGTCCTAAGGACTACCACCATGACATACAACCACGGGGGAGGAACATGGTTAGCGGCTTTCTAGGCACTCTAACAACAGAGGAACGAACTCTTCTACACTTGATGTTTCACCATCTTCCCGAAGGGGTATGGGAAGCACCTGTAGAATTAACCCAAGCCGGTATATCAGCAGCAGTTCATGTTCAAAGAAAGCATGTCCCTCGTACTCTCAAGCGGCTTGAACAACAGGATGCAATCGATAATACAAGTCGGCATGTCCCTGGTGCCCGTCAAAAAAGGAGAGTATATTCTTTAACTCCGAAAGGTAGAGAAAGGGCAAATGCTCTACGAGATAAGATAGGAGAAACACCTGTACGATCAGACGGGAAAACCGTGTTAATCGAAGCGTTATTCAAATCCTCAATATCCCCTTTGGAGACGTTAGCGCATATTGATGAACAACTTGTTTATCATCAAAACCCCGTACTATCGCCAGTATCTCATCCAGAAGGAGCAGCATCACTCGATGCTCAAGCAGGAGAAGCGTTGGTTCGTAGAATGTTTGCCCGTGCATGGGAAGACGGAAGGATAACCAAGGATGAACAATTATTACTCAATGAAGTAGTTGACTTTCTTGGGATGCATCCAGATCGTGTTCGCCGACTTTCTAATGAGGCTCGTAGGGAGATCAATGTGCCCCCTCCAGAGGAGATATACCTCGATATGTTGAGGCAGGCACTCGTGGATGGTACTATTCATAGCGAAGAAGAAGCACTATTGAAGACAGTCCAAGTCGCATTTGATATCGATGATGTCGCCCATGAACGATTGTTAAATGAAGCCCGTAAGCAACCATTCATTTCTCCAGAATTAGAATCTTATAAATCTGTACTGCGAACTGCATTATCAGATGGAATTATTACTGGAGATGAAGAAGCAATGTTGGCGACACTACGGCAACAGACAGACATTTCAGAGCAGGATCACGCCACACTTTTGGCCGAAATACAAGATGACATTTGAAGAGGGAAAAATATGGGAATGAATGATGATGATGCACGTGTTCATGACGCGTTACGTAAACTAGAAAATGATCTGAAATCAATCAAACCGTCTAAGGTGTTACTTGTAGGTGATATCATGATGGATTGTTACATTCATGGTTTTGCGAATAATTTGAACTCAAGAGCACCTGTTCCTGTTCTGAAAGAGATTTCAAGAGATGAGGATGTAGGAGCTGCTGCACACGTGGCTCGTGGTCTTGATTCACTTGGACTTTCGAGCCAACTTCATGGAGTCATAGGAGACGATGCTCCTGGGCTTGCTGTTTTGGATATGCTCGATGAAGAGGGAGTTGATACGTCGGGCATAGCGGTATTAGAAGACAGAATTACTACTGTCAAAACGCGCTTATTGGGAGCTCGAGAAGGACTTGTACGTGGCGAACAATTACTTTTACGCTGGGATATTGAGGACGAAAATCCAATACCTGAACATGCATCGAAATTACTTATTGATCAAACAATTAATGCTCTGCCTGGTTCTTCTTGCCTGATCCTATCTGATTATGGATTAGGAGTCCTCAATGATGAAGGGGCAGCACGGCTCATTGCTGCTGCAAAAGCACAAAATGTTCCAATTATTGCAGATCCTAAATTAACAGGACTTCACCGAACTAAAGGTGTTGATTGGGTTATGTTCCAATCGAAAGGACTCGAATTAATGCGAAGAAGATTGGGCTCACCAACTGGCACCGATGCTGCAATCAAATTACTGGAATCGAATGATTGGAAACATCTCGTAATTCTTGAAGGACAAGATGGTGTAACCATCCATTCAAAGGATGCTGAAACAGTCCATGTCCCATGTATGTTGGAAGATATTCGACAAATGATTGGGTTGATAGACGCTGCTGCAGTTGCGGTCGCTACAGCGATCTCATTGGGGTTGACTGTGGATGAAACCGCTCAGTTAGCAAATGCCGCAAGTGAATGTATTCTAACTGCGGATAGAACGGATCGATTTGTATTACGATTAGACGATATGATTGATCGAATTGGTGAAATTGCTTGGAGTCTCCAAGTCTCCAAACGCTGAGGCGAAGAAATGAGTTCATGGCTAAGACCAACTACTGCAGATATTGGTTTACGCTCTTATGCAGCAACTTTTGAGCGACTGTTTGAAGAAACCTCATACGGAATGCAGAATTATTTAATCGACTCTGAATCTGCTCGAACAATTTCAAAGCAGGTTCACCATTCTTCGGTATGGAATGTTTCAATTCCTCTTCATGAAGAAATGAATAGTATTCTCCTTGTAAAATGGTTAGAAGAAGTATTGTATCAAGATGAAGTCGAAAGAAAGTGGATGGTTGAAAGCACTATTCGGATTACTATGGATAAGGAAGCCATTCATCTACAGGCTCATGTCCTTTGGATTCCATCTGATTCAATTAAAAAAGAAGTGGAAATCAAGGCGGTAACCCGTCAAGATCTTATTGTTATGGAAGTGAAACCAAACCAAGAAATACCATCCAATTGGCCTGAAGTACCATCATTTGAAGGCCCGGGTTGGTTTTCTGACGTGGTATTTGACATTTGAAAGTGGGAATCCTCAGGTGGACGCTCGTACTTTTGAGCCAAATCTGCACACTTCCTCCGTCCCGAATCCCTACAGCATCCATGGCCCCAGGTAGGGATGCTCCGTTCCCGGCCTGACCTGTTCCCCCGGTTATTTGGTTCCCGTTTCCTTCCGGAAACGGTTCTCAACACCCGGATCATGTAGGGGCGAGACATCTACGTCCGCATACAGGAACCCAAAAGCCGCTTTCGCCGCCCTGAGGCATTCAGCCCACCATAAAGACGATTTGTGGTA
>NHFS02000037.1 GCA_002171315.2 Euryarchaeota archaeon TMED117
CCATTGAGTTGATACTATGGCAAAAGGACTACATCATTACGTGAGAGAAACCTGGAAGAAGCCTAAAGAGGCTCTCCCGCACATGTTTCGACAGACTCGTATGGCCCAATGGCGCCGCGAGCCGGTCAACTGCCGAATCGAACGTCCGACACGTCTCGATGCTGCTCGTCGACTTGGTTACAAAGCCAAGCAAGGTGTAGTTCTCATCCGAACTCGTGTTCGACGTGGTGGTCTGCGCAAGGGTAAGATTCACATGAAGCGTAAACCATCCAAGGCTGGTATTTCCAAAATCACAATGGCAAAGAACACACAGCGAATCGCTGAGGAACGTGTTGGACGTCATTTCCCGAACCTCGAAGTTCTCAACTCATACTGGGTTGGAGAAGATGGAAAGCACAAGTTCTTCGAAGTCATTATGATCGACACACACCACCCAGCTATCATCAACGATAAGCAACTCGGCGTCTTCTGTCAAGCAAATGGTAACATGAGCCATCGTGGCCGTGCTTACCGTGGTAAGACATCCGCTGGAAAGCGTGGACGTGGTCTCTTCAACAAGGGTAAGGGTGCAGAAAAGTTGCGTCCTTCCCTGAAGGCAAACCTCAACCGCGGCAAGTGAAATCAAGCGTTTGTTTGATGTCCTTGTTCTTCTTCCCCCAACACAGGAGGGCGACAAATGGGTAAAGGCCAACGCAGTTTAACAGACGTAACAGGCTTGAAGGTTTACCTTCCAGATGGCCGTTTCCTTGGCGTTGTTCACGATACAGTTATCGAGCATTCAACGATGACTTGCACGCATTTATTCGTTAGAGAGACGCCACCTGAACTTGTCGCAGACTCAATCCATGTTGCAGTACCTTGGCGTTGGGTTCGTTCGATCAATGATATCGTTGTACTTCGATGGTTCCCAGAAACGCCAATCTCTCGCGCTTAGGAGAAATGCTCATGATGGAATTACACATTCTTGGAACGGCATCAGCGCGGCCAACATCGAAAAGAAATGTCAGTGGAAGTGTCCTATCTACAGAAGAAGGCCTGGTCGTTATCGATGCAGGTGAAGGCTTCCAGAACCGATATTCAGCACAGCGCAGTCTGATGAAACGTAGTGGTCAAAACGCTAGCTTGCGGCCACATAAAATTGCAGCAATTGCATTGACTCACGGCCATCTCGACCACACTTGGGGTCTTCTTCCATTTCTTCAGACTCTTGCACTCGATGGTAGAAATCACCCTTTGATTATTTATGCACCAACTTCTCCATCCGTATGGGATGCCTTACAGTCAAATGGGTTCAATGCTGAAGTTCCTGAACATACACCTTCTGCAGATCTCATCAATCAATACCGGGCTTGGTTTCAACTCGGAGCCAACTCCAATGAACTAGGATATGAAGTCCGATGGATGTTAGGTGAACCACATTCAAACAAGTGGGTTGAACTTAATCCAGATGATTCTTCTCTTATTTGGCATGAACAAATGCCTCAACCTGAATCGTTCAAGAGTATACGTCTCGATGCGCTTGCAACGAAACACAGTGTCCCATCTTGTGCATGGCAAATCACAAAGGCTGCACGTCAAGGCGTTTTTGATCGACAACGAGCAACTCTTGCAGGGCTCAATGAAGAGGAACGGCGGTCACTTGCAACTGGTAACGATGTCGAGAAAGAAAACGGAATCACCCTCAAAGCCTCTTCATTCCGAGGACCGGAACGCAGTGCTCATTCCATCGTAATTTCTGGAGATACAGCTGAACAATCGATTCATCCAATAGGAATACCAAGCGTTCTTGTTCATGAAGCAACATTTTTGGAAGATTCACATTCAAAGGCAGAAGAACATCTCCACAGTACTGCGATGGGGGCTGCAAGGACAGCGAAGGCCTGCGGAGCGGAACATCTTATTCTGACACATTTCTCAGCACGTATACGAGAAGCCTCAGTCTCACTGAATGAAGCGGTCAATGAATACGGAGATTCAGGTGGGATTACGTATGCGAATGATGGTGATCGGGTCCGAATCGATGTTGAAGGAAACGTCACCTTCTATCGACGTAATGAAGATGGTTGGAAGCAACACAACCTAACGCATCATTGAAGTGTAATGTCATCAAGGCGCAGGTATGCAATCGAAGCGTGCGTGTGTTCTCATCGGGCTGCTCATGTGTTCAGTAATGATTCCCGGAATACAAGCCACTGAAGGAAGAGACGCTCCACAGTGTCTTTCTGTTAGCGAATCAACGCTCTCGTCTCAAGTTGCAGTAGCCAACGATGCATGTATGCGTTTTGATCTCGGAACGCTTCAACCCGGAGATGTATTTGAGTTCTCAATTACAGTCATAGACGATGCTTTGGATGTTCTTGTTTTTGATGAATCTGGATTGCAGCCATACTTGCTTGGCCAATCCTATCGTTCTTCGTACCAACAAATCCCCTCAACCGAATCAGCAATCGGAGAATACGAATTTCATTGGAAAGTCCCTTCCTCAATCAATGCCAAATCATGGACAGTCATCATCGATAACCTTGCCCATGATGGTGATCAATCTCAAGGCGACCAAGGAGGCGCTGATGGGCGTATTTCCATGACAGTTTCGCAACTAACGGATACGCCATGGACACCTTATCACGATCTTGTTGGGATCATTCCTGATGGCCACCTCACTCTTCTTGAGGGAACTTCTTTGCAACTTGAAGAAGGTACGACAATTGCAGTAACAGCCTGGTCTCTACAAGGGTTCGCAGATGTCTATCTTCAAACAGATTCGATGAACGCTAACTATCTTTCAGGCCAATCAAATGTAGCCTTGACAGGAGCTTCGCTTCTCGCAGTCGATGGAACATCTTCATTCAGTTGGGTAGTTCCATCAGCCCTTGCGAATCAACCTCTCAAATTAGTTGTCGATAACACAGATGATATCGATGGACAGGGAGACGGATCTACAAATCTTAGAGTTACGATTCGAGTCCAGTTAGTTCCTGTTATTCAAGCACAATTCGTAGCAGGAAATACGACGATTCCAATGAATACATTGGTCCAATTTGATGCCTCATCAACCCCCAACAATCTTAATCAAATAATGCAATATACTTGGGACTTTGATTCAACAGTTGATGCGAATGACGATGGTGATTTCATCAATGACGTTGATGCAATTGGTCTCACTTCAGAAGCACAATGGACCACTCCAGGTGAACGAATCGTTACGTTGACTGTTCTTGGGCAGAGTAGTTTCGATCGTCAAGAACAAACCATTACTGTGAATGATGTTATCAATCCCGTCCCTCGAATTACGGGTACAACCGCCTCCTCTTCTTCTGCTACACCCGTTTCTGGTGGATGGCGCATCGCTTACGCCAATACACTTGTTTTGACATGTAACTCAAGTTCTGATGACGATGCAGTTTCTGCTTGTTCATGGTCTCTTGATGGTTCACCTTACAATCAACAGACAACTGTTTCCTTCAATTGGAGCACGATTGGAGAACACGTTATCGGCCTTACTGTCTTCGATGCGAGCGGCAACAGTGCTTCAACACAGGTTGATGTTCGAGTTGTTGATGGTTCAATACCTGTAATTGATGACGACTTTGTTTCTACATTCAAGGTCTCACTCAAAGAGGGTCAAATCCATACCTACAGAATTAACGCTAACGATGTCTATGACGCCTCCTCAAACCTTCGATATCATTGGGACATCAATCCATCAAAAGACACAGATCAAAACGGAAATCCTACAGACGACCCTGATTACATCGGTTCAAGTGTCGACCTATTCTTCGATACAACAGGAACAAAGACAGTTGTTGTAACGGTCTTTGATGCCTCCAACAACACAGATACTCGAACATTTACAATTGTTGTAGAGGAGGCCGTCGAATCCAGCACAAACTTTGGATTAATCGCCGTTGTTCTGTTCATTTTTGTTGTAACACTGTCAATATCCTTCATCGGATATCGCCGCTGGCAGTCCTCGATCGCCGTTGGTTTGCTAACAGGCCGTGGTCTTTCGGATTCGGAAGCCAAGGCGCACATGACGATGGTACGCCAATCTCAAAAATTACCGGTCTTTGCAAAAGCCATTCAACTTGCAGGACTTGATGTTGGAGAAGTCGTTACCCGCGATCAACAAGAACAAGCACGAAAAGAAGCAGAACTTCAATCGATTTATGGAAGTGGAGAGGTGGAAGAAATACCGCAAGCTCAATTTGCACCGAAGAGAGAAATCAGCCAAGCAAGTTCCCAAGCAGCTGCTGAAGCAGCAGCTCTCTTCTTTGACGATGCTCCTCCTGCACCGCGTGTTGAAAACGTTGCTCAGGATCCCGACGATGCACTTCTACAGGAATTAGGCTCGAAGCATCAAAAGCCTCCTCAATCTCCTCAATCAGGAGGGATTCAACTACCAGATAATATGACTCCAGCAGTCGAGGTTCCTCTCCCGACTCCAGAAGTTGTCGAAGAGGCACAACCATCGAATTTACTCAAAGGGTCTTGTAGTAGTTGTGGTTTGAAATTCCAAGTACCTCTTCCTGCTGGAGTAAATGAAGCAATTGTCGTGTGTCCATCATGCTCTGAAGAACAACTCTTCCAACGCTAAAATTGAGCAAACGAATCGCCTATTGTTTACGCAGGTTGGGGATGGGTTCAGATACCAGTTCCTTGTCTTATATTCATGGTCGAAGAAGCGATTCGTTTGATTCGCCCTGGCCTTAAGCAGCCAAAAAGAGGACGTCTCGCCCTTTTTCTCGTCCTTGTCATGCTGATTCCTCTATTCCAACCAGTACAAGCAGACCTCACTGTGCGACAGGATGATTTTGATCTTCTAGAAACGCTTTCTGATGTTATGGCATTACAAGAATCGAGTGATGATTCAGTCGTTGCAGCAGGGGCATCAACCTCTGCATTAGCATTGGTTGAAGCTGCGAAGAGAGAAAGTCAAGCAGGCGATCCACTTGATGACGCTACACAGTATCTGAATGATGTCGAGTTAAGAGATACAAGCCCACTCCCTGAAGATCATCCTCGCCCATATGAGATCCTCTTGGATACGAATTCCCAACCTGATGGTTGGCCAAACAATCTCATTCAAACCCTCTTTTCTCTTGATGCTGTTTCGTTAACAGACCCGCTTGCGGTGGGAATCAATACCTATGCCTTGTACGTGAATTTTTCAAGTAGAAATTCAGGTCCACAGTACGAGGCTTGGGATTATGGGACCTTTACAGGTGAACTCTTCGTAGGAACAGATTTGGTTTTGTTTGAAAATTACATCGATATCGATGGAGATAACGTGGATGATGTCTCAATCTCGCTAACAGTGCTCGGTTTGCTCCAACTCAACCAAGGCTTTGGATTCGAACCTCCTTTGGATCCTTTGAATCCATTTAGTGCTGTACCTGATACAATTTGGCTTCGACCAACCTTCCAATGGAAGATCAACCAACTGAATGAAAACGATCCTTTGTGGGACGAGATGGCACACATGGAAATTTCACTTCTGAAGGGTCTTGCCTTTGATTCAGCCATTCAAGATTCACAATCGTATGCTTTGGTTCTCGACACTCGTTTAACTCAACCTCCAAGCGATTTCAGATTAGAGGTCGGAATTCAAGAATTTAGGTTCAGCATCTCGGGTGCTGTCACGAACATTGTTCAACTCCTCACTGATTTCATCAGTGGCGGCGCCTTACCATCAAATGCATTGACTCTTACTTCTGTGTCAGCACCGTATGCTATCGGAATACGGAATCCTAATTCAGATTCATCGAATCTTCAAACTGAATGCGATACGGATTATTATGATGTTATCAACGACCATGACGCAGATAGTGAGTTTCACAAATGTGGATTTGGGATAGGTATAGGCTTCATCGAATTCGATGAACTCGATGCAAACGGTCAAGCAGACATTATCGATATGGGATATATCGATGTTGGATTCCATCCTGAACGAGGCTCAAATGTGTTGCCAGAAGAAGTCGATTTAACATTAAGAAACGACAATCTTGGAGACAATACGTTCGATACAGTTGAACTCTACAGTGACGTTGGAGCAGATCTTTGGCTTCATTATTTTGAAGACCGTAGCAATACTATTGAAGGCGGCACCTTTGGAAATATTTCTGATTCACGATTATGGATACGTGGTATACCTTCAGGGACGCTACCTCAAGAGGAAATAGATGCAATTTTCACAACCATAGGTGAAGCCCCAGGAAGCGTCAATCTCCCTGGAGATATGCCTGACAGACTTTCATTCATCTTAGCGATAAAGAATTTTACAGGAGATTCAACGACAAACCAAAATGACCTCACCCTCCCTATCAATCCAGCAGCTCCGCCTGCAACACTGATTATGATTGCAGGGACAGAACGAATTGATTCATTAACATATGATTCAACAATGAAACGAGGAGGCTACGAGAACGATGTTAGTTCGATTCGTATTTCTGTTAGCAACCTACCTGAAGTTCTTGTTCTGAAAGGAAGTTTCCAATTGTCTGAAACAGGTGTTTCACGAGTTAATTTCAACAATCCTAATCTTAATACGATTGCTCAAATCCTCGACAATGCTTTACTGACTTTGGTCGAAATTGTTCTCGATTTGGGATCGATTTTGAACGGACTTCCTGACGCAATTGTTGGTACTGCGGGCACTTCTGGTGGCTCTATTGAAGTCATATGTTTGACACAAGTAAAACAAACATGGCTCGATGGTTCAGTTCGAAGCCCAAGCAGTCTTGGTGAGATTGCATTGGCAATTGGTAGCAGTGACCACCCGTGGTTTTCATCCTCAGATCATATTCTTCTCTCAGAAGATACTTCGATTGCCACAATAGCCGGAAGAGATGGACCAGTCTCTCCTCTTGTCCCTGTTGCAATGAGCATACGAGTTTCAAATATCTCAAGAGTTTTCCAATCCGTTGATGTAATAACAAGCGAACGTACTCTTGAGTTGATCGGTCAACAATCAGGTGCTCTTCTCATAGGCCACATTCGTCATAACGGCCTCGATCTTGAAAACGTAACGAGTCAATCCGCCCGGATATCCAATCGGCCAGGGGATCTAACGGTTGTTCAAGATCCAAACAAACTCGTTTATTCAGCAAGTGAACCAATTGGGACCATTACTTATGGTGGTCAAGAAGATAAACAGCGCAACGCCATTCGATTGGAGGGGTTACCTGCAGCATTCCAATTGAATCTGGGCGATTCTATTGGATTTGCAGCGGATACGCCAATCGACTCGATTACTGTTCAAATGACGAACGCTACAACGCCGTTGACAATGGATGGTGACCATTTTAGATTCTGGGTTAATTCAGATACATCAGAAGCTTCTCTGAGTGCACGTATCTCCAATGTCCAATCCGTTCAACGGTTCTCTCCATTGAATCCAAATTCAACTGGGCCGGAAGGAAGTGCTCGTTATTCCTTGCAGAGACAGACATCGACTCCGTTCAATATTGTCATGGAAGATGTTAGCAATTATGACGACCCGTTCCTTGGTCTGAATGGCATGATGCGACTTGATCCATTACCAGCAAATCTTGAAATTGTTCTGCCAAGCGATGTTGATTCCAGTGGTATTGAATTGCCAGACTTTGGAGAAGGAGAGGGTGTAGAAGCGCTTTCATTCTTCCTTGGAGACGTTGTTGATTTAGGCAGTTTAGTCAACGACCTTGTGTATGGCCTCGTGGTTGATATTGGCGACTCTTCAGGAGAACAAGCTGATGTTGCTTATGGATTGGACATGGTCACAGGTGAGAGTTTCGACCTTACAGCAGACATGCGCAAAGGATCTGTTCCTACTGGGACACCAGAATGGCAACATGGTCTTGACATTCAAGCAACAGAGCGAACAGTACTCGACTTCAACCTCTCTCGTCTTCCAGAATTTACTCAATCAAGCCGAACAATCGTTTCCGATATTCTCAGCGATTACATCATCGATGAGTCCGAAGCTGAAATTATTCGCCAAGAATTTACTCAGGCAAATCTCAGCATCGCAAATACGTTAATTGAGTCCCTCGATGATGGATTACTTACAGAAAGAGAACTCAAAGGCATTGATGTAGCCTTGCTTGCAGAAGGCGGCATCACCTTTGAAACACGACGAAGTTGGCATGTTCACACATGGCTTCCTCAATTGCCTTCAGGACGTATTGAAATCGATTACATCTTCACTCTGGTTGATGAAGTTCCAACTTATGATTTCGAAATGAATCTCGAGGACTGGTTGCCAGCACAAGAACGATTCTATCTCACGATGGATGGAATTCAGAAGTCTTCAGTGGAACTTCAGATATTCGGTTTAGATACATCAACGTCTCGAGATGTATCTGTGAAAGCATTATTCTCACGTCAAGAGAATCTCACAGTCCCTCGTTTGTCCGTGGACATGAGCTATGATATCGGGCAACGATTGGATTATGTTTACGCGGTTTTTAATGATAAAGAGAACAAGGTACGTGCTGAAACCTTCCTCGTAGGTGTACCTCAACAAACTCAGTTTTCAGCGACAATTGGAGACGTTTTGTTACTCGATGTTGATGTTCCTCAGGAATTCCGCGTAGGGGATACGAGTGTTCAATCAATGATGATTCAACAGCATCGCTTCGTCGATGGATTCTGGTGGCCTGCTACAACATTCTTCAGAGATGTACCTTCTGAAATGCACCTTGCAGCTGAGCCTGATCAACGACTCGACATTCGGGAAGAGACCTCCTTCCAAGGAATGATGACTCTGGATTATGCTTCAAATTCTGATAAGATGGATATGTATATCGAAGCATCTGGACGAGCTATTGACGCAAAAGGAGATACTCTGATGATGGCTACAAATTTACCACGAACATTCAAGTTGGAAACAACAGATGATTGGGGTGTTCGAATCGTTAGTTCTGGTGATGGAGTCGAAGAACTCTATATGCGACAAACCAACGTTCCAGGAGCACCAGGTGTGTTCCTCGATCGACTTGAAATCATAGGAGAAGATCTCAAAGGTGCGACGATTACAATTCATCGCCCACTCGGATATCCAGTCATCATAATCGATGATATCACGACAGGTCGTCTTGTTTCAAGTGCAGAAGTTCATGTTCAACCAGGTGAATATGTTCCGCTCATGGGCGATCTCGAAGTCGATGGACGGGGTGTTCTTCTCGATGCTCAGTTTACTGGTTTCATTCCCACTTCAACCTCGATAGGCGTGAATGGTGTCGTTACAGATTTATCAGTCGTCAGTACTCTGACTGGTGGTTCTGTTGAAACACGACACATATTGGTGGTTGAACCAATTACATCAGGTGTTGCATCTGTATTAGCAATGATCTTTGGGTGATATAATGGAAGATGAATTAGTTGTACATGAGGACGATATCATCTCCTCAAAACCTCTGGGTTTGTTGGAATCATCTCAACGCCAAGAGGCCTTTGCAATGGGCTTAGATCTCGATGATCCTGAACAAGCAGAAGCATACATGCAAGCCCAAGAAGCAGCTCTTTTCATCAAAGAGCGTATTCGAAATATCAACCCTGCACGTGTTGCTATTGCTGGTCTGATCATGCTCCTTCTTGTTGGATTAATTGCAAGTGGATGGTATTGGGTCCTTCCGCGTGATGATGTGGAAGTTGAAACCATCTACATGCAACGAGGTGGACATCTGATCATGTCCGAATTATACAATGATGGAAGCCGTGCTATTACGGACGTAACAGTTCAGGTTGAATTTCAAGACGAGTTTGGCAATCTTATCCAAGAGATGAGGATTGATGTTGATGAAGTTGCTTCGCATTCCTCTCTTGCAGGTGATGATTTGGAAATGATTGTTCTTGGCTATACTGTATGGGACGAATATATTCTGAAAGTTTCTGTTACGTGGACCTCTTTTGACAACAAAGTCCATGCAGAATCCTGGTCACATGTTATCGGCGAATGGGCATCAGAACGCTTCGTCGATCAATGTGATACGACAACCAAATTGTTCTGATATTCG
>NHFS02000013.1 GCA_002171315.2 Euryarchaeota archaeon TMED117
ACTCCTTCTGACCGTATTGCTGGGGCAAGAAAAGCAGTTTGGAGAACACCTACGTTCTCTGCCGTTCTTCTTGTACTGATCATGCTCACAGGTCAACAATTGACCTATGGGTTGGATTCTGCAATACCAAGTAACTCCCCTGCTGAGGGGGACCTTGACGAAGATTTCTACTATACTATACCTGATATTATGCGTTGGGATGACCTTGGCGTATCTATTCTCGATAGCCGTGACTACGAAGCCTTCGGTGGGCGCTCTTACTTGGGTTCCTTTGGAAGTGGATTTAACGGCGTTCACTGGAACGAAGCATTTGATTGGTTAGCAGAACAAGATACGAATGAGTCCTACTCTGATCGACCTGCGTTCGTTTCCTGGTGGGATTATGGGTTCCAAGCTTTGAATACAGGAGAACATCCATCTGTTTCTGACAACTTCCAAAGCGGTATTCCTGCATCAGGTAACATGCTTCTTGCACGAAGTCAAACCGATTTGGTTGCTATGTTTATTCAACACCTTGCTGGCGGAGATCTTGCCTACAACATCAATCACGGAGATGGAGAACGAACCTTCACTCCTGGATTCGAACTGATATTGGATGAATTCTTGAACGAATCTCAAATCGATGAACTCAACCTTATCATGACTCAATCTGGAAAGGATATGGACCAAATGGCAGATGTAGTTGCTGACCACTCATATGAGGTCTTCAAAAGCAAGGGTGATACATACATGGCGCGAGGATTCCCTCTTGACTCAAATGGAATTCCTGACAAAGACCTTGGCCTTCACTACCGTGTTTGGTCCGGTGGCGAAATTATTCCTTGTGACAGCACCTTCAGTGACTACTGTTACAACGATGACTTCGACAGCGAACAATCTGCAAACAGTACATTCAGCAATAACGCAGATGTAAGTGAAGATGTCGTTAACTCTGTTACGCATTACACGTTTGGTGAATACTGGTACACCTCTGATCTTGTCGAAGAGTACACTTCCGTTTCAACGGGTCTTCACCGTGCAAACTCTCACATTGCAATGACAGTACAACTCCTAACTAACGGCTTGTCTGAAGAACAAATCATTGACTTCTACACCGCTATCATCAAGATGGATGGATACGAAGTACAAGATTACGAAGGCGCTCCTGGCGAAACAATCACACGTAACCACGAAATTCGATATTTCGCTGTAGACGATAAACTGTATCCACGTGCTGGTCGATACAACTCCGATGCTGGCTACAATGGTGGGCGACCTCTCGGTATCTTTGGCGCACCTACAATCCTTTCAGGACAAGATTTCAACACATTCACAAGTGAAGTGTACGAAACTGTTCGTGGCGATGAACCAATCCGTGAATTATCACGAGAAGAAGTAGATGCTGCAATGCTCAAGGATGTACTTGACCAACAGTCTGGTGCTGACATCGATCCGCTTCAGGTGGATGATATCAGAGTAGATCATCTACCAGAATTCTTTGACACAATGCTTGCCCGTTCCTATGTCGGTTACGGTGCATCAACGCTTGGTGCCGATGCTGGATCTACAAATCCACAGCCGAAACAACAACTTCTATCCTCTGATGTAGGTACGAATTTCCTCCAACAAGCATACCCTCTTCCAGGTGCAATGATGAATCACTTTGTTATTGCAAACTGGTACAGTCCTAACGAAACATCAATCACGTTGAATCAAGCACGAACAGGTGTCGATATTTATGCAAATGCTGATGTTAAGATCATGAAGTACTATTCAGGTGCTGAAATTGAAGGTACTGTGTACATGGAGGACGAAGAAATTGGTTTGCCAAATACCCGAATTCTAATCGAAAGAGATGCATTTTCTGGAGAGGATGCAATTGACGGTGATGACGATACCTACTGGATTCCAATTGGATTCACAGATACGGATGAGAACGGAGATTGGAGCTTTATTGCACCTGCTGGGCGAATTCGAGTAAGTGCTTTTGCTGGTATTTATGATGATACTGAAGCGATTCAAACAGTTCAAACCGGTGAATACCAAAGTGGTCTCGGCGACTTGTTGACAGATGTTAACACTGAACGTGAGGTCTATGCGATTACCGCTATTCTCGGTCAAGTTGCAAACATGACTTGGCTAGGTGAATCCACACTCAACGTCACTGGAGCACAAGCTGATCGTTTAGAGGACGTTACTGAAGAGATGAACATTGAAGTCGAAGGTAGCGGTGTATCCGGTACTGTTGATTGGTCTGGATTCGGCGATTTCGCTGGAGAGCCTCTTGTTGAAACCGATTTCATTCTGAGAAACATTTGGTCTATGACAGAGAACTACACATTGACTACAACCAATGGTTCATTCGATAGTGAAGAATCTCGAGTTATACAAGGAACTGGTGAGGTAACCTTCTCTGATGTTGGTAGCTTCACAAGCGATGGTGTTGCACTTGCTTACAACTTCACAGGTAACTTTACTCGTGAAATTGGCGATAATCGTGTTTACTCTGGAAATGGAACATGGGTTGGAATAGGTACGCTTGAGGCTTCATGGTTAACGCATGATAATGCATCACTGCCTTGCGGTGAAAACGAAACCATGCCTGCCAATGCCTCGTTGTGTCTCCTCTCAACAGGTACTGAATTCTCAACATACCTCCTCGATGGGGAAGTTCAAGCGAATGGACGATTGACATCACAAGGTGTCAGCAGCCTCAAGAAGGAACTTGTGGGTGAGACATTCGAAGGAACTGGATCATTCGATGGTATTGGTACACTCAACGGAACTGGTCTCTTCATAGGACCTGGATTCTTTAGTGGAGATCTCGTAAGTCCTGGTTCTTTCTACATGACTGGGATTTTGCCAGGAATATACAATATGATTGCAGTTATGCCAAATGGCAGAGAAATCCTATTGCCTGATCCAGTTACTGTCGGTCTTGAACCAACATACGATCTTGCAATGACATTACCTGCATCACAGATATCGGACACTCTGTTGACCATGGATGGAGATGTTCTTGCGTACCAAGAACTCGAACTAATCGATGTTGAACTCGGTGAGGAATCTCTGATTTCCTTGACTTCTGGTGAAGATGGAAATGTATCATATGGTCCAATTACATCTGGATTCTACTATCTGAGAGTTGACCTTGATGAAGATGGTTTCTATGAAATGAATCAAACGATTCAAGTCTTTGACGACCCAATGAATATCACATTCGACCTTGGTGTTCCTCAGATGTATGACGTTACAATTACACTCAACGGTCCTGCTGGTTTCGATGTATCTAATCGAACTGTGAACTTGACAGATCCTCTTGGATTACTACCACTCGATATGGTATCTGACGAGAATGGAGTTGTTGTCATCGAGTTACCTATTGGTGAATGGGAAGTTAGCGATAGTTCTGATGAAGATTACATTCTAATCGAAGAATTCTCTGTTGTCGATACAGATGTTACTCTTGACCTGACATACTCGACTTCAGTATGGGTCAATGGTTCAATCGATGCTCCGAACACAGCCGGATTTACTTACGAGGAATGGTTTGCTCTTCCTGATGAACAGAAATTGTATGAGAATGCAAGTTCCGTCCCTGTTCGTTTCCATGGAAACAATCTTGAGTTTACTGCTGTGACTGATCAATTCGGAGAATTCAGTCAACGACTTCCATCTGGATTGACGTTCAACATTAACGCTGCGAGTTCGGTCTCTACATTCTCTGCTGGCGGTCTTGTGACAGTTGTTGAAGAGATGGCTCCACTCGATGCAATGATATTGGCACCAACAGTTGAGGTCATCGGAAATGTATACCTTTTCAATAACGAAACCCCATGGAATCAAGATATCCCTGAATTCGAACCTGTAGAAATTTATGCGACTTCTGGAGACGGTGTTGTCTGGAAGACTCTTACAGATGTTTCTGGTGTGTTCCAAACTCAATTGTTGAATGGAACTTGGTCTTTCAGCATTCCTGAGGCAGCATACAATGCAGGAACAGTGACTGATTATTCAGTAATTGTCGCTGATGGAATGAACCCACAACCGGTTGAATTGATTACCAATCCAGCCAACAGTACAGTCGTTCTCAACGTCTTCACCGACCTTGGCGACAGTGTGTTCGAGAACGGTACTGCGATTCGTCCAGATATACAATTGATCCCAGTATCACAGATTGGTGAGCAAGTTAACTTAACCTCCTCTGATTATTCAGAAGACGGTATTGTTGAAGCGGTTCTAAGTCCTGGTATCTATGCAATACAAACCAATCACCTTGATGCTGCGGATGAAAATGCTTCTGATGCTAGCTTAGAATTCAATGGAGTTCTCGATGTTATCGCTATTGGGCTTAATGGACCTGAAGATGCCATCGTTGTTCCAATCGTTGATGAATGGAGAGTTACAGGTAGCATATCTTGGATGAATGGATCTGCAATGGTCGAGAACATCCTCCTCGCATCCGCTGATGGAACAGGATATGTTCCACTAAATGTTGATGAAAACGGAACCTTCGCTGAATATGTGCCTACAGGAGATTATGTTATCGTCGTGGCCCCTATGTTAAACGCTGATGGTATCATGGAATCATTGCGAATGCCAATCACAGTCGATTCAGATTCTTCGCAGCGAATCGATCTCAACATGAGTATGATCGAAACCGTTGAGGTCTCACTCACACTCATGGAATCTGGAACCAATCAAACATTGATTGGAAAAGAAATCGTATTGGTAAGTCACGATGGATTCGGTAACATCACAATGAATCCAACCGATGCTGATGGTAATGCTACACAAATGCTGATGCCTGGTACATGGAGTCTCTTCATGAACGAGACTGCTGCACAACGTGTTTGGTCACTCGACACTTCGAGTTCCCCTCAATCGTTTACTGAAAACACAAGCCTAGGAATGGTGTATGCCGATCTTGAAGTCGAAATTGGCGGAAAAGCATTCTGGGATGTTGATGAAGATGACATAGGAGATATTAATGAAGGCGTTGAAGGTGCGAATGTAACCATTCAAGGTGGAAGTCTTGATACAGTCATCCAAACCAATGAAAACGGTGTTTGGAGCCTCTATGTACCAATTCTTGAAAATTACACAGTTTCTGTCGCAAAGGATGGATTTGGTGTTGTCAATTATGATGATAACAATTCAGGATTCTACGTCGTCGGAGGCGAGCCACTGTCACAAGATATTGAAATGGCTGCTGCGCAAGTGACCGTTACAGGAAGTGTCACTGATATCCTCGATTCTGATCGTCTTGATGGTGCAAGTATTGTTCTTTACGGAACTGCGGAAAACCAAGAAGAAATGATTAACGTCACAGGTACCTATGCAGCGGACGAATTAACCTTCACTCAATCGCTCGAGCCAGGGCAATGGGTTGTTGTCGTATCTGAAGCAGATGCTCCGTTTAACGGCGGTGGAATTGCAATTGGTATTCTCGATGCAGCAGTACAAGATGGTGGTACAGTTGACCTTGTTATGAGCAAGGGTGGTTGGATTGACGTCAATACTCAATTCACGTCATTCAGCTTGCAACCATTCAATGCAGGTACAGATAACGCTTCTTCCCCAGTTCAATCTGTTGTGGAAGTTGAAATCGATCTTGGTGAAGGACAAGTATGGAACATGCCTCTCAACTCAGATGGTACGCTTGAAGTCTTACTCCCTTCAGGTTCAGCATCTTTCTCTTCTGAATTCACAACAGTTCAAAGAGACCTGACAATGAACTACAGTTCAGGAGTCTCAATTGAGAATGGCGATGAAGGTCGAACTTCGATTATGCTTTCATACAACAGAAAGACCAACAGTGATCTCACACTTGGCGTTAATAATGTCGTGAACGTAACTGGTCTTACAAACGAAAACAGAGAGATGACAGCCACAATTTTGACCGATGATGATGCGAACTACTCAACCATTGAATTTGATGTTCTCGCAACATACGAAGGAACAGAAATTATGGATACGTTCGCAGTTACCGGTACAGTAACTGTTTCACCTGACCAAGATGATTGGAGTCTTGAATTCTACAATGGCAGTGCATGGGTTGATTCAATTGACCTCTCACTCGGTATTGGTGATGTTGATGCAAATGCAACAATGAATGGGACAGTTCAAGCAAGAATCACTCTTCCATCGGTTGAAGATGCTTGGCATCTCGATAATGGACACAGTTTGAATGTCCGCTTCATGGCAGATACTGGAGACATGACTGAAGTGTCCCTCAAGGTTGCAGTTCCGCAATACTTTGCATTCAATACAACGGATGTAAGTGAAACTGTTGGTGTATCGCCCGCTGGCTCGACTATTGCGGGATTAACGATCAATAACAACGGTAACGGCGATGATACGTTCACTTACGAAGTCCTTGACAACCTTCCCGAAGGATGGACAGTCAGTCCGATGAATGATGCTACAACCATTGCAAAGGGTAACATGCGAGATTTGGCATTTACAGTTTCATCTGATGCAACTTTCGAAAGTGGTGAAGTACTCATGACCGTTCGAATTACCAGCGAAAACGGTGAATCCCAAGACGTTGAGATCACGATTGAATCCGCAAGAATTTCATTATCATTCGACGATGATAAGACTCTGTCAAGAAGCAATAGCTTTGCTGACGTAGATCCGAACATTGTCGTGATTGTTATTGAAAACACTGGGCTACGTACAGCTAGTGAAGTTACAGTCTTCCTAACCCCTTCAGGTGGACAAGAAGAAAACCGTACTCTACCTGTTCCTGCTCTTGGTTCACAAGACTTCGAGTTCTCACTACCAGCAGCATCTCAAGGTATTGAGAGATATGATGTTCGAGTAGAAGTGAGCGGTGATGATGCAAACTTCACAACTGGCGAATTACCAAATGAGGACTTCGGAATTGAATACATCGTTCAAGGTTCGGATGAGGAAGACAGTTCATTGATTCTCGTCGCAATTGTAGCGTTGATTATCATTATCCTTTACTTTGGTATCAAGGCGGCACGATCACGCGGCGGCTCAGGCACTCGATTCTGATACGTAGGAAGACAAGGTTTGATACCATAAGAGCCCCACCTCGGTGGGAGGAAGATGGAGGAACTTCAAGGATTAGAATTGCTCCCTGAACCAGGAGAGCCCAGAATTCTATCCGCGATTGACCCCAGTACTCGAGGTTTTCAAGATCAATGGAGGGCTGAAGTAACTGGATGGGCGCCTGTAATTCCGGAGCCAGTTTCAATCCGGCCAAGAAGAATGTTTTCCGTTATTTCTGGTACAGTCATTGCCTTAGTAATGGCACTCATCGTAGTTCTCTGGCAATCGGACCTTCTTCTTTTGGAATTGCCTCCACCTTCATCGGAGTGGGCTTTCGAAAATACGAACATTCGAGACTTACAACAAGACGGTCTGACTGGTGATGATGTAAGACTCTGCATGGTCGATACCGGAATTTCCCTTTCTCACTCCGCTCTTGCAGGAACTATGGTTGAGTTCAAGGACTTCGTAGGTAGCGAAGTGTCTCCAGTTGATTATGGTTCGATTTCACACGGTACACTCATGGCAGGTCTTCTGATTTCCTCAGGATATCAAGACGGTATTGCACAGGGGATTACCCTTGGAATGGCAGCAGCTCTAAGTGCAGATGGTGATGAAAATACAGGTTCTGAGTCAAGAGTCGCTTCTGCTATCAGGTGGTGTATTTTCGACTTTGAAGCAGATATTATCTCGCTTTCACTAGGAGGTGAACAAAATCAAGAAGCCTCACGAGAAGGCGCAACTGTTTCCGCTACTCGACAAGCACTGGATCTTGGGATATACGTGATTGCAGCAGCAGGAAATGATGGAGGTTCATCAGACGATGGCTATGTTAGTGCTCCGGGCAACGTCAATCTAGCCATTACAGTTGGTGCATCTGATCGCTTCAATGAAGTATGGGCAAAATCTTCTGCAGGAGAGCAAGTTGATTCAGATGGCAACCTAAGGCAATACCCCAACCAGAAGCCGGAATTAACTGCTCCAGGCGTTTCCATTGTATCGACTGGAATGAACGATGAATGGTATTCATCGAGTGGAACTTCTGATGCCACGGTATTCGTCGCAGGAGCTCTTGCATTAATTCTTGAAGAACATCCAGAATTAAAGCGAACAAATGAATCTGGAACCGATTGTATTGAACTCGTAAAATCATCTCTGGCCTCATCACTTTCGCCCGACATGACGCATGATACGCGCAAAGGATACGGCGTTCTCGATGCTAAAGCATGGATGGATTCTATTCCATCATCAATAGACTGCTGAGCAAAAATGCCACCAGATGAGTAGTTTAATTCTGTTTCTAATAATGATATTATTATAGTAAAATGATATTATAGAGTGCCTATATTTGATACTTTTAGGTAATTTATGATATTTTAATGACAGTCGGCATGGGCGCAGTATTATATTCGTTCAGGTTCTCCGAAGGTTTAGAGGAATTGAAATGAGATTCACAAATACAGGAAAAAGTGTCGGTTTAGTAGGATTACTACTCACATCGTTATTGATGGGTCTTATGACCGTACCAGCAGTAAGTGCTGTAAACGAGACATCAAACGGAACGATCACTACAACTGAAACATGGAGTGGTACTCACACCGTCACAGGAGACGTGACCGTAGCAGAAGGTGCCAAACTTGTCATAAATGCTGGTACGACTGTAAACATCAAAGCAGGTGCTTTCATTGAAGTTGAGGGAGCAATCTGTGCAGGTTCTGCCTCCTGTGGGGCTAGCCAAGCTAGTGCTTCCTCCCCAGTTCGTTTTAATTGGGCATCACCTGCTGACACATCTGTAGTTGGGCGATGCAGTGTTCAAGGAAATAATTTATTGAACAACCCTGATGCTGCATGCGGTTCGGGCGTCATCATTCGAAATACAATCAACCAGGCATCAACGGGTCTATCTTTCGTTCAATTTGACAAAGCCTACGGCACGCCGGTCTACGTAACTTCATTGCAGGTTTTCAAGTATGCTGCACTGATTTTTGACGGTTCATCTTTAACAGCAGATAACCTAGGCTTTTCTGATATCAATACGACAAACGTGATTGCAATTGACCTCGCAGCACCATCAATACGAGACTCAACCTTCACTCTTGGAATTGATGGACTCGGGTACAATGGCCCCGGTGTTGAAGCATTTAGCGCAGGTGCTGGTATCTTGTCCAAATTCAGTATTACTGGTTCAGAATTCACAGGTGACGCTGATGCTTCTTGCGAAGATGGAATAAGTTTGATTTATTCAGAGGATTCCTTCATTGAACTAGATAATCTCGATATTAAGGATAATGCGCAAGGTGTGTTCCTTCGAGGATCGTCAGGCTCCTTTGGAAACTCAACACTTGACGTAAAATGCAATGGTATTGACACCAATTCTCACAAGATGACTGGCGATTATTCACATACTCTTTATGTCGATAACAACCAAATCACAACTGGTGATGGTGCTGGAATTACTGCTTATGATGGTTCAATTATTTCTGCAACTGGTAATACGATTTCAGGAGCAGCACAAGGTTCCGGATTTGGTATTCGTGATTCGGCAGTAAGTGCACATCAGAACACCATTGGTCCAATCACTGGTTACAACGGCTTCTGGGTGTTCGGAAATTCTGACGTAGAAATCGAGAACAATACCGTTACTAATACCGCTAAGGAACCAATTAAGGTTGGTGAATACCTCTACCAGGATAGCGGAAGTAACTACCCTAGTCCTTCACCAAATCGCGCATATATTGCAAACAACATCGTTGCGAATAACACAGGTGTATGCAACTCTGTTTGGATGTATGGTGGCGATTTCCAATGCCCTGCAATTCACATCTTTATGGCATCTGCTACAATCGTAGGTAACACTGTCACTGGAAACGCAGGTGATGGGATTCGAATCAAGGGTTCAATTGTAAACGTTCAAGACAATATCATCGAAGCAGGACAGTTTGCTGCCAATATCAGCCATTTTGATAACAAGTATGGATCTAAATTTGGTTCGATTGGATACTTTTCAGGTAACACTTGGACAAATGCCACACAAATTTACAACATTTCTGAATCAAGAGTAACCGTTCAGTCAGAATACATTCCAGATGCTCAAGGCGGATACACACACCCTGTAATGCTCTCATGGCAAGGTGCCGAGTGCCCTTATGTGCAATCTGAGTGTTTGTTACTCCCTGATACAAGCATTATGCCTCCTCGAGACATGCCGCTTGCAATTGAGTTGGTAAACAACTCGACAGTGTTCTCCTTTGCTGATTTACAGAATTTTGATGCTACGAAAGTTCATGTTCAAAATCAGAACTCCGCTTGGGGTACTCAAGTTCGTGAGGGTGAACTTGTTCGGTATCAAGTGAAAGCAAAGAACAGCAACGTTGCAGGTGCAACAGTCATCATCAAAGACGCTACTGGTTTGCCTATCTATGAACTCACAACCGATGAATTTGGATTCACTCAACAAGTGTCTCTTCCATCCGACTTCTTACTGGATCGTAATTGGAATCACTTTGTAGGAGAATCTGATGTCACAATACCTGGTGCTCTCGATGATGATGGAAATCCAATCGTCGTGACTGAAGATACTTGTTCTGACGGTTATGACAACGATGGTGATACCTATGTTGATGATGAAGATACAGACTGTGTAAACGGCAGAGAATTACCATTCTATATTGTCGAAGCATACAAATTTAACAAAGGAAAGAAAGATTTCAACTTTGTTTTGAGTGGACCTGTTGACGATATTATCAATCTGGACAACCTCCGCCCAGGGGTAACAATTGAACAATACGACGGAGATTCGTTTGCGATCAATGCAGTCATTACTGGATCTGCTTGGGATGGACAACTCGGAGGTCAGACTGATTACCTCGCTTATCAACTTCAATTTGGTCTGGTTGATCGTGTTGAGATTCAACCACCAGGCAGTTCAGATTGGTACTATGCGGTTGATACATCTGGTGCTAATGGAGAGTTGACAAAAGAAAATCACCCATTCAAGTCTTGGTCATTCCAATGGGATCTATCAGCTCATCCTGAAGGAGAAAGCGATGTAACATTCAGAATCCGTTCATACGATGGTCTTGATTACTCTCCAGTTGAAGTACGAAAATTCAAACTCAACCTCGTACCTCCTACATTGTACCTCAACGAACCTCTTGATGGTTCAACACACACGAACGGTAACATCCTCTTCACAGGAACTGCTTCTGACCCATATTCAGGTACTTGGGGATCCGATATCCAAGATGTCTGGTTTGATGTAACTGGACCGAATGGATACAGTTCTCACTTTGCAATTGACGGTTCAGTCGCATGGGCATATCAATGGAATTTCGATGAACTTGAATCTGGTGAATATCATTTCGAAGTTTGGGCGAGTGACAGTGATTATTGTGATGATGAGCAAGATATCTGTGTTATTCAAACAAGAACAGTGATCGTTGTAAATGATAACATCATTCCAATCGTCGATTTACTTGAGCCAGATGGTACAGAAACAGTTCGTGCAAGTACGAACACGACCTTGATTGGATTTGCAAGCGATGGTGCTGATGGAACGATTACTCGTGTAGAAATTGTCATCACGGACCTTGCAAGTGGATTGATTCTCAACAATGGTCCTGGGCCTGTAACCGATTTCACTAAGACCGGGCCTGGATATTCATGGACTGCATTGTGGGATACCAGTAAACTCGACCACGAAGGACAGTATGAAATAAGTGTCAAAGCCTACGATGGTGAAGATTATTCAGTTTCTGACGTAGTTCGAATCACCATTGATAAGCCAACAGATGAGAACAATATCCCTCCACAATTCGACAGAACAAACTGGAAGAATACGGTTACAATCTTCTGTGTTAAGGATTCATCATCTGAAAACCAATGTGGCGGCGGCGCTTCTATTGATTTGAAGGAATTCTTCTCAGATCCCGATGGTGGATTTGATGAACTGAGTATCGATTTCGTCGATGACCTAACAATCATTGACGACAATTTCCATCCCGTCTATGTCGTCATTGACAGTAATGGTGTTGCCAGATACGATCCAGCAACATCGCGAACAGATGAAGCAATTGAGGAATGGACTCTTGAAAACGTTCGTTTCGTTGTTCGAGATACTCAAGATTCAGTAATTTACTCAGAGGGTGTTACATTCTTTGTTCAATCGATTGAATTCAATGCTCAAAGAATGGATGCTGGTGAGTCTGTTACTGCCAATGATCCTGCAGTCTTTAACGGAACTGGATTGCCTGGAAGCAGAATTGAAGCACGTACTGTTTCGAGTTCAACATTCGTAAAATCTGTTGTTGTAGGTGACAATGGTATCTGGTCGATGGAACTTACCTTGCAAGACATGAATGATGCTTCAAATGAAATCAAGTTTGAAATGGATGGCCAAACCTTCGGAGGTACAAACGATCCAACTGCATTCAATGTCGCAGTTGGTGCTGATGATGATGGCGGTAATCTAATCCTCATCATCGGATTGGTCATTGCAGCTCTTGTTCTACTTGGGGCGATTGGATTCTTCTTTATTGAACTTGAAGATATTGAAGATGAGGCATTTGAAACTGAAAATCAACAAGTCGTTGAAGAAGATCCATATGCATGGGGTCGTAAAGACGTCGCAGAGATTCCTGCAGCACAGCAACCTCAACAGGTTGTTCAACAACCAGAAGCTCAGCCTGAGGCGGCTCAAGCCTCTGCTCAGCACCCTGGATGGCTGTGGGACCAAGAATCAAATCAATGGGTCCCTGATCCAAATTACCAACCACCTTCACAATAAACGGTGAGTGGATAAGATGATTGCCAAACCTGGGGTACAGGAAAAAATCCTGTTGCATCTGCTTGATTATGCAGATTTCAAAGAAAAAGTGGAGGTTCCATTTTCGCTTTCACAAATGGGAATTGCAAACGCTGTAGCAATTGCACGTTCAAATGTCCCTCGTGCAATATCAGGATTAAGAGATCAAGGCCTACTTGTTGAACGACAAGCTCACGTACATGGTGTTAGTCGAAAACGGAAAGCGTATTTTTTGACTGACTCAGGAATTATAGCAGCAGAAGAAACATGGGAACGTCTTCGTCAATTCCAATTTCGATGCATTGGGTCTGATGGTGAGGCGTTGAGCACCACTTTAGGGGCTGCTCATGAAGTCCTACCATTTGCAATGAGACCAGTTGATATTATTCGTTATCTTGATGATAATTTAATCCTCGATGTTCGCCCACTGACAGAAGATCTCATCGAGCGTGATTTATCGAAGCAAGTTGAGAAACAGTTGGTGACATCTCTTGGTGACCTTCCAAGATTACGTCATTTCTATGGTCGTGAAAAAGAACTCGATAACATGGTCAATCTACTTGAGGCGAGAGCTACAACTCTACTCGTCCCAGGTATAGCAGGCATTGGTAAAACAACAATTGCCGCTAAATTGATTGAACGATTTATGCATAGAAGAAATCTATTGTACCATCGTTGTCAAGATTGGGAAGGTTCTCGTGCCATGTTTGAGGCCATTGCAGACTGGTTACTCAACATCGGTGACTCCTCATTTTCAGATTATCTGGCAGCAACTCCTGTTCCAAAACCCGATGATGCAGCACGAATTTTAGTTGATTCATTAGAAAATACTCTTACATTAATTGTGATCGATGATTTTCATAAAGTCTCAGATCCCATTTTATTCCAAACCATTCAATCGATGACGCTTGGTTTGTTGGGTAGTGAAGAGTCAATTGGACTCGTCATTTTCTCACGCTCATTCAGACCGGTTGTTCCAACAAAAGATGCAGAAGGAAGAATTACCAGTTTGGTATTGCCACTTGATGGTCTAGATTCAGAATCTGCACGGCATATACTTTCAGGTTTTGATGACCTTTCTACTGAGCAATGGCTTCACATTCACGGTTTATCCCGAGGACATCCATTGGTCTTGGAATTAATTAACAGAGGCGCTTCAGCAGGAGCATTTCACGACACACTCGAGCATTATGTTACCAAGGAAATCTTCTCGAAACTTACAGCAGAGCAAAAGCGAGTATTGACCGTACTCTCAATCTTCAGGGAATCTGTAACGCTCGAAGCATTACTTGCCCACGAACTCGACGTTGATGTCTTGGATAGTTTAGTCGAACAAGGTCTGGCGAGGCAAGTTGACACCGATGTATTTGACGTACACGATTTGATCCGTGAATTTTTGCTTCAAAGTTTAGACGAGCCAACCAAGAAAGAAGTTCACAACAGTTGTGCAGCATATTATGCAAAACAAGCAAAGAGTTCAGAAGCTACATTGGAGCAAATTTACCATGAACTTGCATCAGACCATCAACAAGAAGCAATCTCTAAGATTGTGGAATTTGGTCGTGATATTGTTTCCCAAGGTCACCTTGAACTTCTCAGTCTCATCGAGGAAGTAAATACGGACGGACTCAAACCAAAGACACTGGCTCCAATGCTTCAACTTCAAGGTGACATACTGCTCATGTTAGGACGATTTGAGCAAGCTTCAACAATTTTCGAGCATGCAAGTTCAGCCTCACAATCAGCAGGATCAGAAGTTATTTTCTCAGAAATTCTCGGGTCTCAGGCTGATATCGCTATGAAACAAGGCAAAACCGATTCTGCTCTTGAATCCCATAAACAAGCACTTGAAGTTCAAGTGAAATTAGGTGATTCGAAAGGGGCTGCTCGAACGTACAATAATATGGGTTATTTGTATCGTAGAAAGAATGACAAATCAAAGGCATTAGCAGCATATTCAGAGGTCGAAGCGATTCTCTCAAACGATCATTCTCTACTTAGTGCTCAGATTATTTTGGGTAGAGCATTGCTTGATCTTGGCGAAGTCGAGCGAGCCAGAAAACATGCATTCGAGGCATTTGAACGAACCGATGAAGCTGAGGATTTGTTACTTCATGCACGTGCTCAAGCACTCCTAGGAAGATATCATGCCAAAATGAATGATTCCGAAACGTCTCTTCATCATTATTCGGAGTCACTAAACGTGATGTCTGATGCAGGAGACCCTGTTTCTTTGGTTGAAATCACAATCTTGTTGGGAGAGGTTTTGGAAGATAGTGGTCGCAGTGAAGAAGCTCTGGAACGCTATCGAGAAGCACTCATTATCGCAGAAGCAAACGATTTGCGCATGCAAATTGGTGAATTGTTGTCTAAACTTGGTGGTGTTGCACCAGATCGTCAGCGTAGAATGGAATACTTACAGCGAGCCCTAGCAGTGTTTAGAGAATTAGGAGCGCGAACACGAATGCGAGAAGTACAAGCTCAGGTTCATGCTGCTGTCATGGGGCGTTAGAACATCGGACGGTCCAGTTCAAGAGAAATTTTACCTTCATGGTGAACAACCCAAATGTATTCGACACCGGCGAGTTCAACCGTCCCTGTATGGGGCGCTCCACCAGTACCAGACAGTGATCGTTCCGTATCGAGCTCCCCTCCAGCATCGTACAAAATCAACTGAGTATCTGTCAGTTCAAGAGTGAATTGAGATTCATCAGCTTCTGTTGCTCTCCAGTAGACTCTTTCCGCATAGGAAGTGTTGTCAATACGGCTTGCAGAATCTGTTCGTTCAATGGCAGATGCTAGATCGTTCATATTAGCATCAATTGCTTCTTCGTTCCAACGCTCTCGAGTTGCAGTTTCAATATCATATATCCATAGACTAAACATTGTGAGCAGTAAGACTCCAAGCAAAAATGTGAACACGTATCCCAGTTCAGTTGCAGCAGCCTCAGTCCTGCGTTGGAGTTGCGATTGTCTCAACCAATCACCTCCGCTACGTATGCATCAAGTGATGAAATTTGTAACGAAAATTGAATTGGTTCACCAGCGGTATGCCATATCGATTCTGATGTTCCAAAACCTGGATCAGGGACCCAGCCGACATAATCGGATAAGAGGTCAAGCCTGCCTGGATATATTGTCCAATCAAGACTTGACTCGAGCCCATCTGTTGAAGTTAAAGCAATTGCTTCACCGTAAGGTTCAGCCCATCCTCTACGAACTTCGTATGCAATATCACTTGCGAGGCTGGTTCTTTTTGAGAGTGTTACTTCCATAGATAATTTGCCGCTACCAGTTGCAGAGTCTGAGGTTGGGTGGAGCGATGGAATAGTAGCAGCAAACCGAGGGCCGGGGCCTCCACGATCTGCTGGAGATACAATCACTGTTGGATTAAATTCTGGATGATTGGTCACGACAGCTCCGCCAGTCATTGCAACCTCCATTCCAGTGACAGAGGATTCAAAGGAGTAGGTAAATCGAGAAATTTGCATAATCCATGCACTTCCAATTGGGGTATAGGGCTCCTCAACAACCATACCATACATTTGCATATGGACACTCGCTGGATAACTTCCTGTTTGCCACGCTGTTTGCATGTCAATGATACTTCGTCCACCCATGCTTTCCCATGGCATTTTCAAATCGACCCATCCAGAAGCAGTAACATCCACGGAGACACATCTTCGCTGACCATCATGCATGGCTTGAATAAGACCTCTTGTTCCATTCATTGCAGTGGTATACATTCCATATCCTTCGGTCGTATTCAGATATATGTCCTCATTTTCTACAGCCATTTCAAGAGACGCCCCTTGTTCAAGGACCGTGTTATTTGAAATCAAATTAGAGGCGTTTAAAATCGTCTGTGCTCCATTTGCTCGTACGTTAATATCAAGAGAATGAGTTGTACTTATTTGGAATTGCTTTCCTGATTCCATCCCTGTATCTGCTGCTCCGATTTGGAAAACCCCGTTTGTTTCGGCGTTGCTTTGCCATTGAATACCAATTGGCACATCAGAATTGAGAGATGCTGCTCCATCAATTCCTGATGGAGGCCATTGAACTCGATCAGAACTCATTGCTGCCACAGTAATACCGTTACCTCTCCAAGTTGCCGTTGCTGATACTGTGTTTGGATTCGTCAAAACGAGATACCCTGGTTGGGATGGGGGGATGAATGATGTTCCATGGAGAGCCCCACTGTCGCTTTTCCAAGCAGTTGCCCCTTCAATTGCATCCAGAGACACCATCAACTGTGCGTCTGCTGTCGTGGTAAGATGGACCACTTGAGGGCTTGCTAAGGTCAATGACTTAGACCAAGAAGTCTCAACATTAACCAATCCTGAAGGAACAGCAACTTCTGTGAATGAACCAAATTGTCCGTTCCCGTTTACCATGATGAGTTGGTCAGAAACGATATTCAAGTTTACAATCCCCTGTGGCAAAGGAAGGGCCCATGAACGGCCTTTACCGTTTGCACCTGCATCACTGGCTTGGATTTCAGATGAACCATTTCCATTTTTCAACCAATAGACTTCCAATTCTTGTGTAGATTCAATTTTGTAGTTATCGCCATCAAGATCCCATTGTGTAATGTCGTCTACAAATAATTCCGCTGTTTGAGCAAGAACTCCATCCTGGAGTAGATCTAACGTAATCGGGCCGAGAGGGAAACTGAGGCCTGGTTTGGTGGTAAGTATTACTGAGTTGGCCCAAGATGGTGCGGTGTAATGGAACGGGCGGTCAGGCCCAAGTCGCATATCTGAGAAACAAACTGAACTTGTTGTAGATTCTGGGTGACGTAATTGGAGTTCATCATCGAAATCGATCACATCTCTTATTCGAAACGAGTGGCCTTCCTCCCATGTCGATGAATACCACATACCACTTCGCATAGCATCCCATTCAAGTGACCCGTCTACCGGTACGAATTCTTGAGTCACTACGTCTCCAGGCATCCCTTTTTCTGCTAAAGTTGTGGTTTGTTGATTGAATTGGGTCATCTGTGCTGCCATATCATGACGCTCAACACTGCCTTCGAGTTCTTCGATAACTGGAATCATTGTGACCATCATGATGCTGATGATCGAAAGAACTCCTCCAAACAAGAGAACAGTTGCAATCGCAGCAGAAACTGCTTCTTCATTTCGCTGAAGTTCATTCATCCGTTGACCACCATCCGGCGAATATCAATCTCCAAAGAGAGTCCAACGTTTTGAGTTTCTACAGTAAATCCATCTATTCCGCTTGCCCTTTGATAGGGTGAGATGCCGATGAATTCATCAAGTGTACCTGAGGCTCGATTAAGTGTGTAATCGGTCAGCCAAATTTCATGATATTGGGGGTCTACGATTGAGTGCAATGTGTTTTTCACCATGACTCTCAAGTTGTATGCCTCTCCCGTAAAGAGTTGGATAGGTCCCATTGATTCAACTTTAAATCCAACATTTGGGCCATTGCCTAGGGATTCGCTGAGTTGAACATCTGTAAGGACAAGGGAAAGTCTTGTTGTGCCATCAACAAGGGTGTCAAGACGTAGACGTGGTGCTTTTTCTATTTCCCATGATGTGCTCGGATCTTTTGATATTCGTGCATCATTAATCAAAACAATTTGATTGAGGCCACCATCAATGTTGGTGCTAATGCTCAATCCGGATAACACAAATCGAGCCCATCGGTGAACATGAGTGCCTCCTTCATTGTACATGTCCACTATCAAGTATGTTTCACTGGTTAAATTATGTTCAATTACAGTAGAATCAAACGTCGGTTCAACTGCGAACGATACCGAATTCGTAGGATTTGTGACCACAACTGATGTAACAGATTCATTCATTGAGATGTAGTGCAATGAACTGCTATTGATCTCTTCCACTTGGACCACTTCATACGGCGTTAAATCCGCTGCAAGCACCCATTCTTCCACAAGTTGTACTGGATTGATTGAAGAAGCTTGTAATGAGAGGGCTTGGCGAGTTCCTGTTCCATTTGGAGCATCTCCCACAACGTCAAGTCGATCTTCAATACGATCGGCAATGTTGTTGGCACTGTTCCAATTCGTATTGTCTTGGAAGGCGACAAGATACGGATTTAGAAATACGAAAACACCTCCCATGATGCTAACAACCATTGCCAACATCATGATAACCCCGAGGATTTCGCTTACCCCATCATCCTCTTTATTTCGCTCTCGTCGCTGCATCGTCGTCCCCCCTCTTGTGTCTTGAGCATCTCGCCTGCATTTAGGGATTGACCTGCTGTTTATTGATTCATAGCAATTCTCTGGCTATTCTTTGGATTGCGTTTGTTGCAAATCCATCTCCGTCTCTACGGCCTATGAAGTGCGAAAAGTGAGGGCCGTCTTGGGTGGAGATGTTGATGTCACCTTCAAAGATTTCATCTATTTCAAAAAGAACACTTGACTCTGCTAAGTGCGGTGCATTGTTCATTTCAGAAAGATGTGTTAGAGTAATGCTTCTGGTTTTATCTGTGCATACCTCTTTCAAGAATTGTCCTGTTTGTTTGTTGGACAAGTGACCTCCTCTCCCAGAGATTCGATCTTTCAGAGATCGGGGATAAGGGCCATTCATCAACCTGTTCGTATCGTAGTTCGCCTCCACTGCAATATGTTCACATCCATGAACATGGTCAACGAGTTCGTCAGTCCATGAACCAAGGTCTGTGATTATGGCTGTTCTTTCCCCTCCATGACTGGCTACAAATGCTACGTTTTCTGCTCCTGAATGTGGTACAGGTACTGGCAGCAATGATGTTCCTCGAGAGAACTGTAGCACATCTAGAGATTCAAAATGGTGTGTTAATTCAGGAAGAAGACCCAATTCTTGGGTTGTTCGATGGTTGGCATAAATTGGAATGCCCCAACGCTTCTGCGCTATCAGCGCACCTCCTCCATGGTCTCCATGATGATGAGTAATGACGATTGCTTCCAGATCCTTTGGACTCACGTCGAGAAGATTCAATCGTTTTTCTAACTGCACGCCGCTGAATCCCTGATCCACAAGGATGTGGGATGATTCAGTGCTGAGAAGTGTGGCGTTACCACGACTTCCAGTGCCAAGGTGCGTAATCGATAGCCCCATCCCAATCAAGTTCATGGGGCAACAGACGGATATTGAATACACCGCATGATTCAGGTCAAAAGCATCGAATTCTGGGCTTCTAAAAGCGGTTCACTGTATGAACAACGCTCCATCATTCCTATAAGCATGGAGACAAGGACAAATCATGCGGCGTTTGCCGCTTAGGTGTTTTTTTGCGACGAAGTCAGACAACCTTGCTCTCCACTCTCGCAGTAATCGCTGGGCTCCTCTTCATGTCACAGTTTCCAACGATTTCTCCAGTTGCGAATATATATCCTGATGATACAACTGGTGAGGGACCTCCTACAACTGATACGGACGGAGATGGGATTCCCGATGTTCATGAGGCTATTTTTGAGGAGTGGGTGAACTTTAGCGCAGTCGATGGCCGACTCGTTTCGATGGAGGGTATGGATAAAGAAGACGCTTCAGATGCCAATTTCGATACCGATAGAGATGGTTTGAATAACACAGAAGAGTATTGTTGGCCGTATCCTGCTAATTGCAATGATCCAGGTTTTTCCAGAGGTTTGACAGGCTTATTGGATGAGAATGGTGATCGACAATATCTCGATCCCCGTATGTCAGACACTGATGGTGATGGAATGCCTGATGGATTTGAAGCGGCTATGTGCGCTCGTGCCGGTGGATTCGATATTGTCACACTCAGATACATTTGCCCCTATTTTGACCCACTGAATAACAGCGATATGACCGATGACCCTGACGATGATGGGTTTGATGTCAACAGAGATGGTTTCATCTCAATCGCAGAACAGTATACTTCTCCTGAAGAATATCGGTTTGGTTCGCCGGGTAATTTTACTACTGAACTTGATGGTCTGTGGTGTGCTGCCACTCTCCCTCAAGGCTCTGTAATTACACAATGGCCATTCATCAATACAGGCGTAAATGCGTCATTCCAGAACATACTTTCTGCGTGTACAACAAATGCAACATCATTCGTCGGAGAAGATCTTTGGCTTGGTACCGACCCACTGCTTGAAGATTCAGATCGATACAGCTGGGATGGCTTCGCTATTCGCCCACTGTATCCCTCCTTTGGAGACGGTATGCCAGATGGCTGGGAAGTACACTTTGGATTGAATCCACTGAATCGTTCAAATGCTTTACTTGACATTGATGCGGATGGTTGGGATGTAAACCGAGATGGTGTTGTTTCAATTGATGTGAGTCGGACTGAAACAGCCTTGTCATTAGGAGAATCTCTGTCAAATCTTGAAGAATTTTACATCCATAACGATGAAGGCAATTCGGTAATGTCTGGTTTGAAAGAAATCCAGATTGGGTTAAATGATTCATCATACTACAGTTATCCACTCACGTTCAATGCTGTTGAAGGCAATATGGCAGTCATGCACCATGATGTTCGAAGTATTTTAGTTGAAGATTCATTCGCATACGTACTTACTCGCTATGGAATGACCGTGCTGGATTATGAACTCGGTGTAACTCAAGATTACTGGTTCCCTCAAGGGTTCACTGGCTATGAAGCAATCTTCGTTGAATCTGATAACGGACCTCATTCTGTTGCGATAGCAACTTCACACGGTATGCACGTTGCAGCAATTCAAGTTGATGGATTTTTGGAACCAATTAGTTCCTGGTCCTCAAGTGATCCTGTTCCGCTTTTCGCATTGACTCGACTTGCAATTGATGGATCATCGCAACAGATTATTGCTCTTGGTTCGAATGGAGACGGTGCTGTTTACGAAGTAACAACCGGTGGATTGATTTCTCAAACCTTTGAACTAGGTCTTAATCTCAAAGCAACACTTTCCGAATCTCAAGTTACAGTCACAGAACTTGCTCATGGAAGTGTCCCAGGCGGTGGATTGGTGCTTTATGTCGGTACTGAACGGGGATTAATGACTCTTGAATCTGCCACTGGAAGAGATGAAGCAACACCTTCATGGAGATTTTTCTTTGACCCTAATCCCTCTCTTATTTCGAATCGTATCGATGACCTCAGAACGCTAAACTTAGGGGCAAGCGGCAATCCTGCAGAAGTTCAAGCATTGCATCTTGATGGCCCCAACCAAGAAAATCCAACGGTTCTGTGGATTGGTACGCCATCTGGTTTGCATCGTTTGAATTTAGAAATCAATGACATGACTTTTGGCGGGCTACTTGAACATCCCGGAGGCGATGCTGAAGAACTCTCGAAATCCAACAACATTCATTCCATTCTCCCTACTGGAGATGAAATCATCATCGGTTCTTCCGCTGGTCTGTGGATTCTTGCAGGAAATCATCTGGACGTTTATGGTCTTCAATCGCAATCTGAATTACCCGGTGAACTTGCTGCTCTGAGCACGTTACAAAAGAACGGCAACACATACATTCTTGCAGGGGCTGCTCCTGGACAATTTGCAAATCTTGAACTAATCGATCCTGGAGCAAACGATTCAGATAGTGATGGAATCCCTGATGGGTGGGAAATTGCCTATGGATTAGATCCTACAGACCCGTGGGATGCATTATTGGATGGAGATGTTGACGGTCTTGATTTGAATCAGGATGGTTCTCTTGATAGATTGTGGACTAATTTGGAAGAGTACCGTTACATCGCACGTTCTGATGATGGATATAATTCAACACTTCCTAATCAGAGTGATTCCGACTTGGATGGTCTTCTGGATGGTTCGGAATACTTCGGTTACTTCCTAGAAGAAACCAATTTCGATTGCTACTACAATCCTCAGTTAGTTTACCTCTGTGACGAGACACTTGGTGAACAAGCAAGAACGCTTTATTCAAGTTCAAACGCTCTTGATGTAGGTACAGATCCTACTGTAACAGACACCGATGGAGACGGCATGCCCGATGGTTGGGAAATTGAACATCGTCGTTGGATTGGTAATTCTTTCAATGGAGGCAATAATTGGTCTCTTGACCCAACTCGTGCGGAAGATGCAGGCTGGGATGCTGATCAGGATGGACTTGCCAATCTATGTGAGTATGAATGGTCATTGGTTCGACTCGCAGGACTTGCAGGTGATTTGTTCGAAGACTATGGCGAGAGCCCTGAATCTGCTGCAACCTGGTCGATACCTGATCCAAACCTCTACGATTCAGATGGAGATACTCTCCCTGATGGATGGGAAGCAGATGGCCAATGCACTTGGTCTCCTCTACGCGTGGGAGTCAATCCAATGAATGGTTCAGACGCCTTTGAAAACCCAGATGGTGACGGCTATGATGTCAACAAGAATGGCGTACTAGAGCCAAGTGAAATGTTTGTTAATTATCTTGAATATCATATTTCTACAGATCTATTCCTCAATAATCAGACGTTCTCAGGGATTGAATTACCGAATGGGTTTGAAACTGATTTATTCGATAATATTAGTGATTATGGACTTCCAGAAGCCACTTTTGCAGAACGTGCAAGTGGTGCAATTCTAGCGACACAAATTTCTCTGGAAAAGGGATCTTGTGACCCGTTCAAAGCAGATACTGATGAGGATGGTATGCCTGATGGATGGGAAATTTGGTTTGCTCGATGGAACATACTCGATGACGACTGGACACTTAATCCGATTCAACCAAGTGATCGTTGGCTTGATGCTGACGATGATGGAATGACAAACTGGGAAGAGTACAATCTTATTGACTCAACAGACTCAGAAACGAATGCTAATCGCTCTTCACCACAGTGGTTTGTTACAACTCTTGGTTCAGCTTATGCATTCCAACAATGGCCTTCTGCTGCTACGACACAATCCTTTGGAGCATTCATAACCGAAGAACAGTACAACATTTCTGGACCTACAGGAGATCCAAATAATGTCGATACAGATGGTGACGGTATTATCGATGGTTTAGAACTGCTTTTCACAGCATGGAATCTTTCCGCCTCGACTTGGACATTGAATCCTGTCGTAGCGGGAGACGGAACCTTTGACAGTGATAACGATGGTTTGGTTGATTTGCAAGAATTTGCTCTGGCTACCTCAAATCCAGAAAATGGAATCTCTGCTCCAGTTGATGCACCTTTGTTACATGAAGATGGCGATGTTCAACAACCAACAAAGAAGGCTCAGAGAGTCTTCCAAATACTGATTTCTAAAGATTCACGTGGTAAGCGACTCCTCGATGATTTCAACGCATGGCAATCCGGAGAACCTCCAAATGTATTCATCTCATTGCTGTTAGGTATGACCGATCCAACCAACCCTGACACAGATGATGATGGAATGTATGACGGATTTGAGTATTGGTTTACTTCATGGGATCTAAATGAAAATCGTTGGGGTCTCAACCCGCTTATTGAAACAGATGTAAATCTTGATTCCGATGGTGATAGCTACGACTGTAATCGTGATGGTACCATTGATTTGGATGAACGTTTCTCGAATTTACGGGAATGGGAATCCCGTACATGGGGTAAATACCTCAATCGTAGCTCTGTGCCTGCCTCAGTTGGTATTGTCGATTTCGGCGAGGATGCGATGAACGCTTATGCCGAGGAACAAGGGCTTTCCCTTTTGCAGGCTCGTCAATCTCTCATTGATGATTTCAAAGCGAAAGGTCCTGAGTCTGTGAGTCGAATGTCGACAATCAATTCCTACAATGCAAATAACTTCAATCGAACTCTTCTCGGTGTTGCAGATCCAACGCACCCCGATTCAGATTCGGATGGTATCCCTGATGGTTGGGAATATTGCTATGCTCTTTATGGGATGGACAATCCTACGACCGCCAATCATTGGGCATCGAATCCATTGAATCCATGGGATGTCAACTATGATGGAGACTCTGATGGATGGTATGGACGTACTGCTTTCGATGTTCCTGCAGTTCAAGGTAATTGGGACGCTCGAACATTTACTCCTACTTCGCAAGTTATCCAACCAGGTATTGGTGCCCTTCCATTTACTAATTGGATGGAATGGGACAATGAAACACGGCCAGACCTTAATGACAGTGACAAAGATTCAGAATCATATGTGACGACTGTCAGTAATGGAGTGGTTACAGAGCATTACAAAGATTTCAACCTAACAGACGGGCGTGAGGTTTTCAAATATGGTACTAATCCAATGGACAACGATACTGATGGTGACATGATTCCTGATTGGTATGAGTATGCAAAGGCTTGGAACGAGACGAACGATAACTATTCTTCATATCTCAAAATACAGGTCATTTGGATTGATCCAGCTACTGGGGGGGCGTGTGATACCTCGACAAATTCCTGTTTACCACTCTCGCTTAATGCCGGTACCTTACAACGTCCAGAACTTGATTTCGCATGGTTTACCATGGATCCTCGCGATGCAGTCGATGCGAATTATGACCCTGATCAAGACGGAAATTGGGATTGTTCTGGTGCTGGATGTGTGTATGAACCATACACCAATTTCCAAGAATATTTTGCTATTACAACTGAATCACTATCCAGTCCTAATGCAGTACGATTGTCTGGTTTGACATTTGAGGGGCAGGTTATCCAAGAAGGTTGGCAACTTCGATCACTATTGCTCGGTATTGGACAATGGGATGAAGGTGTGAAGAACTATCTGAAGATGGATAAAGCTCAAAGCAATGATTTCAGATATGCCTACCTCGTTGATGATAACGATGTAGAATTCCTTGTTCAAGACAGTACGAATCATGATATTCTCTGTGCAGGAAATATCACTGATGCTTGGGATATCTACTACACAGGTGCTCCAAATACAGCTCCTGTCCGGTCTGTTGGTGAACATGAACTCGGGTGGTATCTCTTGGATTACAATAGCGACCACGTTGCTGAAGGAACCGATCCTACTAACTGGGATACAGATGGCGATTGGATGGTTGACTGGTTCGAAGTTAATGATGATGAACAGGACGGAAGTAGGGGTGAAAGTTCCCCAATTCGGTATGATTCACGTCAAACAACATAGTGCCCTGTAATGGAACGCTTGATAATCTTTCAAGTGCTGCCTCTACACGATGAGTGGTAACTTTGTCTCGAGGCGAACCCTGGCAGCCCTGCTACTTTCTCTCTTCATTGGCATGAGTATGTCTCCGTTGAGTGAACTCTGGATTGAAAATGCAGAGGCTGCAGAAGTAGCACGACATACCTACGAGTTTAGTGATGGGACGACCGAATACATTGCACTCTATCAAGGTGGAAATGCAGACAGTGGTGCTAAAATTTCACTGCCAAAGGGGGCAGAAGTTACAGATGTTCAAATGACATTATCAGGTGCATCTGCTACAGGTTGGTCTTCAATTCCAACAACAACTCGTGATCATTGGGTTGCCGGTGAAGCATCCAATACGGATAACAAGAGTTCAGATTTGACTCTCGCTATGGCAAACGTTAGTCAGGCATTCAATGCACACAGTATCGATGAGGCAGTCAACCCTTCCAGCACAGCTTGGTTGGATAATGGAACTTACGCAGTTCGTCAACCCCATACCTCAAATTCAACCGATGCACTCTTTTCTCAACAGCGGAAATTGACACCTAATTCTTTGAATGCCCAAGGTCAAGGAGCAATCCTCCGTCATCATGATTGGTTGTACTTATCGACTTGGTCCTCCACTTCCTTCCACAATATAGTGCATCGCCTGTATCCAAACAATGGTACACGGGAAAGCATCATTACACTCGATCAAAATGGATGTACTTTGCCTTCAAAACATTCTTCCTCTTACTATGGACAATGGGGTTTCAGAGACTGGGTAGTAACTGATGATGAGCGTTTGTTCGCCGTACTATCTGGGTACAAATATTTCTACACTTCAACTGCAAACACAATGTATCATCGTGTTATTGAATTTGATATTTCAAACGAGAACGAATGGGTTTGTTTAAATTCATTCCAACCTCAAGGGAACGGAGATTATACCGGAATCACCTACGACCCTGTCGACGATAAAATCTGGATTTTGCATAATCAAAATCGAAGGATACAATCCTATCAGTTGGATGACAGTGGAAATCTCGAGCGAGGAGATAAACACTTCACCTTCCAAACTTCATCATCCTCTATTTGGCAATGTGGTGTTAGTAATCAACAAGCACGTGGCTTAGAAATGAATGAAACACATTTCTTCATGCGATGTCAAGATGGACAATATTACAACGACAGAGATCAACTGGAAGCTTGGGGCCGCTCGGGAACAGCAACCGCATTGATTCCAGAGAATTCAATCCGCAGTATTTCTTCTCTTGGTTATGGCCTCTTCTATGATGGTCAGCGTTTCCTTACAGTCGATTCAGGTTATTCAACATGGTCAAGCACACCATCTTATCATGAATTTGGAACAAGTTGGCAATACAAAACGACTCCAGCACCGGGTACTACGACATGGTTTGGTCCCGTTATCACTACTGCGGAAGATGTACTTTCAGTGAATATGGAAACTCTTTGGTCAGCTGCATCCATCGGTGATCGGGTTGATTATTGGGTATCTGCCGATAATGGTACGCACTGGGTTCAAGTCGAATCAAATACGACTGTTCATTTCCAACACCCTGGCACGGAACTCGTTTGGAAAGCAACACTGATTGGTTCTACTGCTGTTTCTTGGTGGGTTGATTTAGAGTACTCAACAGAATATGAGACGAGTGGGACATGGATTTCACCTGCGAAGCCTACGGGCACAAAGGTAGGTAAAGTTCGACCCCAATGGACTGCATTCCAAGATCCTTCTACTACGCTTACCGTTCAGGTTTCAAATGATGATGGAACCACGTGGCAACCCGCAGAGAATATGGTTGAAACCAGTTTCTCAACAGATGGAGCTGGTAATCTCCTACGTTATGCTGTTACGATGACTACGACTGATCCTTACATTACGCCAGTACTGGATAGTTTGGAACTCTTCTATGAGGAAGGCTATCCAGATAAGCCCAAAATTGATGTTGGATATGATGGAGTATATGATTGGAAGAGTATTCTTTTCCTAAATGAGTCTTCAATTAATGTCAATGATGATTCTGTTGTTGGGGAAGATGTTGAATTCCAGCCAACACTTGTTGATGCCTTTAACGACTTTATTCCTGATAACGGTGATGGGTTTGTTGAAGTGCCGCTTGCAATTAAAGCACAGACCTCTGGTCGTGTAAAAATCACCAACATTGATGTATCCTACAAGATGAATACTCACGCAATCAATGCAGTATTTGAGGGTGGAATGGCAGCTCCAGATGGTATTGCTCGAAACCTCATCATCAAGGTTGCACATGGTGATGAAGTAAATTACGTGACTGAAGTCATTGCAGCACTCAATAATTCACATGGACAAAATCCTTCATTCAAGTGGCAACAAGGTGACACCTGTTCCACTCTTGATGATGCAGGTGGAATTGTATACTTCGATGTCTCGAATTGTTCATCTTCAATCGATAGCAATGATGTAAGAACCATTCGAATTCCAATAACTGTTGACTGGTCTTGGGATGATGAACAATCGACTGAGGCAATTCTTACAGTCAAAGATTCCTTTGGAACTGCTGTGAGTAATTGGGATACTGAGAATATGGAACTTCGTGTTGAAAATGACATTCAACTGGATGGATTGCAAGTATTCGATGAAGATGGACGGCAGTTATTCACTCAAGATTGGGTTCGAGGAGGGCAAAATATTTCCTTCCTAGGAAAAATCCACTTTGAATCATCTCAACTCTCTCCTTTGGCAGGAGAGTTTGAATTGCGTGTCCTTGGACAAAATGTAACATTCGATGGTGATCCAATAGGACAACCTATTGTTTTGGCTCAGGAAGCGAACCCGAGTTTTGGATCTTACAATCTCACCTTCGTATCACCGATTGAATCCGCACCAGGCGGGATGATTTTCTACGTAGAAGCAATTAATCTTCCAAATGGTTCTGAATATTCAAATCCAGGATACAATACAATTCGTTTGATTCTTGATGGTAATTCACCTCTGGTAATTGCAGCCACTCCGTTTGATGGGCAAGAACGTCATGTTGGTCCACCTGCACCTGGTGGGCAAAGTATTACGGTGAATATTCAAGATAGTGTAGATCCGCCAACACAGCTTACTTTCCATTATTGGATTGGATGCAAATCAACGGTTGCTTTAGGTTGTCATGATTTCAACTTTGATGGCTTGCCTCAAGAAGATGAATATACTGAGAAGACCTTCTCATCTCCAGAGACAATCACTGGTGGGCTGAATATTTTTAGTGGCCTTATTGATGATTCAATGTTGACTCACGGGCAATTCGTCTCATTCTTTGTTACTGGTAAGGATTCACAACAAAATCAGGTCGCAATGGGTGGCGGTCCAGTCTGTCCACCAACCCCGCAAATTTGTGGTTATGCGCCAGGCCAAGTCATGCCAAGTTGGGATGCTGATCTCTCCACTTACCAAATACGTCAAGAATTTGAACCAGAAGTGGATTTGACAAATTCAAGTATCGTTGGGCATGATGATGAGGACCCTCTCCATCCTGGTGTGATGTATACTGCTCAGGTTGTTCTTTCCGATCGTAACGGGTGGGATGATATTCAATTTGTTCAATTCGCCCTTGGTGAAGATGTGAATGACGAGGAAACTTCAATCTTCATACAACTTCAAGAAGACGAGAATGGAATGCCAAAGGCTCATCTCGAATCAGGTGGAGAATACATTGCAGTCTCGAACCTCTACTCTGAAATTTCGACCTTTGAAGGCAATGCAAGCCAACTTTTGATCCGTGCAAGGTTCCAATTGACTTGGTCCTTCCCAGAATCCTTTGATACCGATGGAGAAACGCTCTTTATTCCTGTTTTACGTGTTACTGATAAACCATGTAATGAAGGCGAAGAGACACCTTGTTTCACAAAGATTTCAGGTCTTGGAAACGATGCATGGAGTCTTGATAATGACTTTAGATTCGATACTGAATCAGGACACATCAAAGCCGTAGAACTTCGTGATGGTACAAATCATTACAACGATGAAGTCGAAGAGACTCTCATAGGATCTGGACAAGCTCTACGAGTTACTGGACGTGTCTTGTTTAGCGAAGATGAAACACCTGCGCCACCAGGCGCTTTCGATGTTGTCTTTGGGGATTTCGACCACGTTTGGAAAACGTCACCTCGCCAAAATGGTGAATTCAGTTTAGATCTCTTGGTGCCATCCGTCAACAGTGGCCATCTTGACCTTCGACTGCAATTATCTGATTTACCTGGTCTTGCAATGGATGAAACAGATCCACTACCTCGTGTTCGTTTGGCTGTTGACAGTTCAAACCCATCCATTCAAACAGTCATGCTGAATGAAGTTCCTGCTGGTTCTCCGATTTCTATTGGTGAAGCAAATTCGTTACTTGTCATGCTTGAAACAGTCGATGATAATGGATTTGACCTCGACCGACCTGCGGTACTTCACTACAGAATACGTGCTGGTGAAGCAGAAATCTCCCGTGGTGCCTCAGCTCTTCCAGAAACACTTCCATTTGGTGACCAATTTTTCTGGACAGGTAGTATTGACTTGACTGATATGGGAGCAACGACATTGTTACCATCTTACGTCGTAGATGTCTGGGTATCTGGTTCAGATGCTTCTGGAAATCCATTTGTTACGCTAAACAATAATGTTGCAGAACCCTTTGCATCGTGGCCGTTAGCTCTCCTTGGACCTAGCATTTCTTTCGATGATGAAGATACATCTATTCAATGGAGTAATCCAAGCCCAGTCCAAGGTTCATCATCAGAACTTGAAATTAGTGTGGCAAATAAAGGTGGAAAAGGAGAACTTTCCTTCATTCTTCAACGACTTGTAGAGGGCGGTAATTGGAACGCGGAATCAAATACGACCATTCCTGTTGCTGCAGGCCTTAGTGCATCGGTTTCTCTGCCGATTATCGCAGAAGTCGGACCTGGTGAATCTCAGGAATACAGGCTCCTGGTTACAGTCGATGGGGTTGAAATGGATCGAATGACAGTTGATCCACTCATTGTAAAGAAAGAGACTATTCGCGATGGAGATGCTCTTGCGGAACAAGCTGGTGAGAGTCAGTTTGCAATTTTCATGTACATAGTCGCCATTGGATCACTCTCGGCATTCCTATGGATGCTTGTGATGTATCGGAAGATGAAGTACGGAGATGAAGAATTCGAATCTGACCAAACTGATGTCGTAGTCGAAGAAATGGAAGCAAAGATTGTGCCTCAAATCGATATTCCACAACCTACAGAACCAGTTGCTCTACCAGCACCAATACCTGCAGTTTCAACAGATGCTAGGGGTATTGCGCCTTTACCTCCAACTGGCTTACCCGAGGGATGGACGCAAGAACAATGGAACCATTTTGGTTGGCAATACATCGATTCATTCAAACTGTGAGGCGCTCGTATGTCTGACTCTGATGCTATGGTTACGCTGCAAGAGCGTATGGTGAATCTCATTGGTCAACTAACGATGCCTGTGGTGGAAGTTGCTCTCGTTTTACAACATCACATCCATGGTATGATGATTTCATTAACGCAACACGTCGCCCAATCTGGAGGTCAATTAAACGATAAGGTTGCGAATCCGTGGCCAATCGTATCTCCAGATGAGAGCATTGATTCGCAAATAGGATTTGATGTTGAGAAAGTTCTGAAGATTGTTGATCAAGATCGAATGGATATTCTCTCAACCCTGATAAGAGTCACACTTATCGAGACTGAAATGAATCTCATAGAAGGAATTCTTGCTCTACGATCTTGGGAACAACTTGTGCGTCAACAACTTGCAGATGCAAATGGTCCAGGCCAACTCTTTTCACCCATAGATTTGCCAGAGGAATGGTGAGTTAGTGAAATTCAAGAAGCACCTATGGATGGGAACACCATGAGCAAACAATCAATGCTCGGTATTCTCCTTGCTTCACTTCTTGTCACCGTGCCTATGGCAGGCTGCATTGACGAAATTACAGATGTTTTGGATGAAGGAGAATCATGGGGCAAAGTCGGCGGCTTGACACTTGCATGTTTGCGAAGTGACACATACTCCAACATGGTTGTAGAGATTGATTATGCTCCGGGATATGCTCCAGAGAGTAGCACTGTTTCTTTACTCAAACAACGACTTGAACAGGTTTGTGACAAACCAGGTGGTATTTCGATGAAATTGAACGAAGAAACCTTTTCTGAGACCTCTTCCTGGAACGCAGATTTAGTTCGTTCCGTTGGACATGATACGATGGATGAATCACCGTTAAGCGGTTCTACTCTTCGATGGCATGTCATCATGCCTCAAGGCAGTTATTCCGATGACAGTGTCTTAGGTGTTGCAGTTGATGCTTCTACGATTGCTTTGTTTGGTGACTCCATTGATGATGCTAATGGATTGTTCAATAGGCCTTCTTCCGAAGAGGTTGAAAACAGTGTTATGATTCATGAATTTGGTCATCTACTCGGTCTTGTGAATCTCGTTTATACTTCACCAGCTGACCACGAAGATGATGATCATCCAGGTCATTCAAATAATGATGAATCTGTGATGTATTGGGCTGTCGAATCACAAAGTTTAAACTCATTTTTTACAGGAAACTTGCCGAATGAGTTTGATGCTGATGATTTAGCAGATATGGAAGGCATGAAGTCGGGTGAACTCTCATGTTCAGACCAGTTGTGGCGGCCTTAATTCTTCTTTGAATTTGATACTATGATGGTTGCATCTCTCCATGCATCATAGATTGACCAAAGCCAAAGTGGAATATAGAGAATGATTGTAAGCGCTAATGGAATTTGAAGCAGGCTCCAGTCAAAGGCTCTTCGATGTTTTCTGTTGAAGTGTTGGCCTAAGAAGAGTCCTGGGATTGCAGCAAGTAGTGCTGCAAAAATCGGCCGAAAAGCCCCCCAAAGGCCAACTCCGAGGAAGATCTCTCTCCAAATCTCTCGAACCAATCGTATTGGTGAAAGTTTGGTTTGAGTTGTAGAACTCATAGGCTTCAAACCTCGGTAGGGCCATTAGTTTGTGAATCTGTTGCCAACTTTGCATCATAATCAAGAACATTCGATACTAGGGCAGGTCATGCCAAGGGTCTTATTGACAGGTTTCACTCCCTTTGGAGAACATGTTGAAAATATCTCTGAGAAACTCGTACATTCAATGCCATCAGTCCTCCCAATCAGTAATCCATTCGGTCCAGGTGGAAGTGAAATCTCTGTTGAGAAGAAGATCCTAACAGTTGACCTTGCAGGATCAACATGGACACGTGATGAATTACATTCAAGAGAATGGGATGCTATTCTCCATCTCGGTCTCTGTGGGGAATGCACTGAACCGAGAATTGAACTCCGAGCTCAAGATCGTCTCAATATGAACATTCCCGATAATTCAGGTCGCCAATCTGTTGATGAATCCATCAGCGGAAATGGGGATCTTCTAACTCCGGTCCAAGTGAAACGTTGGAATCTTCAATCGTGGAAAATAAAACCAACATTATCCTCTGATGCTGGTACCTATCTTTGCAATGAGACCTATTATCGTACTCTACAAGCGCTTGACGCCTCAGAGGTCGATGTCCCATGTTTATTTCTTCATCTCCCAAATTCGTCACATCTTACAATATCAGAAGGGATACAACTTATCCGCGATGTGATTTCACACATGCTGTATCGACCATCGATACAAGTTGCTGCGGGAGTATTTCATTCTGAAACTCAATTCCTTGCGATGCAAAGGGCTAATTCTGAGCCCAAACCAGGAAAATGGGAGTTTCCTGGAGGCAGTGTAGAACCAGATGAATCTCCTGAGGTTGCGATGATTCGTGAATTGAAAGAAGAACTTGGAGTAGATTCGGAGATTAATGAAAAATTGGGCATTTGGCCATTTACATATCCTTTCTTACACGTTGACATACACGTTTTCCTCGTCTCTACGAAAGATTCTCTCGACATGTCATCATTGGCAGTTCATGAGTCAATGAAATGGGTCAGTTCAGATGAGGCTTTCAAGCTCGATTGGTTGGAAGCAGATATTCCAATTGTGAAACATCTTCAGAAATTGGGCTACTGATGCCAAGTTGCGGCTTCTCCATCTTGGAGCATTGCTAAATCATCGTTTAATTGCCGAGGAATTTCCTGTCGACCATTGTGCCATGTGACTGCTTCGATCCAATCTGCAAGTCCAGATCCTTGCAACTGTATTGTGAAGCAACCACCGAGAGGGACTTCTTCGTAGGTAAATGCGATTTTATTTGCAAATGCTGCGAGTCTTGAAATTGAAAACGAAGTCGAATTTCCATCCAAGTTCTTAGCCATAGCATCCATTGCTGTATCCAATATTGCCTGTTGGCGAATAAGGGTAAGGAACGTCTCTAAAGATAAATTGAGACACTCAATGACAGCATTACGTTGAGATGGAAACGTTTCTTCTTCGAGTGGATCAAATGATGCCTCAGGAAAGAGATTTAACACGGCTTCTGAAATTTTATCCTCATCATCGCCAGGTTTCAGAATCGTTGACAATGTGACTGAAATACCTTCATCTCTGCCATTATAGGTCAATGGTTTGATGTCCATGCGCCTATGGATGCATAAACCGCTTTTCAACCTGCTTCTAAGGTGAAGAGTCAAAACCACATCTTCGATGTCGATGTATGGCGGCAGCATCTCACCCATGGTTAGCCACCGTTATCCCCGTGTTCAATGAAGAACTTCATATCAAAAATTGCCTCTCTTCTTTGATGTCTCAAACGCTCGCATCAAATGAACACATGATTTTCGTTATTGATGGAGGTTCTACTGATTCAACTCTCTCTCATGTGAAGGATATGATTGAGGAATCAAAGAATAGTAACGGACCAAGAATTGTCCTATTGAACAACGAGAATAGATTTGTTCCTCATGCAAGAAATATGGCTTTGAAACAACTTCCTGAAGAGATCACTCATGTTCTCGAATACAATGGCCATATCTCTTCGAAACCAGACCATCTTATCCGTTTGAAATCAGAATGGGACCGTCTTGCGAAACAGGATCCTTCGATTGGAGCATTGGGCTGTAAAGTTCTTGGAAGTACTCACAAGAATACGATTGTTGAATCGCTTATCGATGAAACTCTTCAAAATCCTCTCGGTGGAGGTCCTGGGCAATTTGCGACATTTACAAAGGCAGGTAAAACCAACACCCCTGCTTTCGCACTTCATTTACGAAGTGCTCTGGAAACGATTGGAGGATGGGACGAGTCCTTCATTACGAGTCAAGATAGCGATCTGAGTATGCGATTATTGAAGAATGGATACACGCTTTATCGAACTCCACTCATAACTGTTGAAATGAAGCGAAGATCTTCTCTCAAATCTTGGTATCTAATGAGTCATCGTTATGGGTTTTGGAGGACAAAGGTACTGTTGAAACATCCTTCTAGAATTGTCCTGCGAGAATTCTTTCCTATGCTCGGTGCTCTCATTACGATAGGACTCTTTGTTATGAATATCCAATGGGGTCTTCTTCCTATCGTGGCTTATGCATCAGTACTCGCCATATCGGGTGTATATGCTTCAAGGAAGGGCATTCAGCACCTCTTGGGAGTGCCTCTGTGTCTTTTGATTCTTCACACTGGTTTCACAATCGGTCTCATCGATGGAAGCATTCGAAAGGGTCGCGCTCCACGTGATCGATAACAAACAATAAGAGAGAATACATAAGAAGCAATGTCTGGAGTTCATGCTATGACGACAAGGAAAACGACAGCAATAGGATTGTTTCTGTTGCCCCTTTTTGTCATGGCAAGTTTGCAAGTTGTAGTTGATCCACTCGGGGACATAATCGCATTAAGTTGGATTTATTTTGCCATCTGGTATGGACTTGGGGCTTTGATTGGATTTATACTCTTCAAACGAACTCAAGTCACCAAAGATCATGAATATCGACGATTTGAAATCATGAAGAAGATGAAGAATGTTTACGAAGCTGAATCCAAGGGTGTTTGGGAAAAAGATGTTGAACTAAATCCTGATGTGACTCTCAACAAAGATGCTCTTAATTCAACCATAGGAACGTTTGACAGAGAAGCCCCGGAACTACAGGTGGAGGAAGATGAGCCGTCAGAAGTACGTCTTCTCACCGAGCAAGGATTTGTGCAAAAAGCGACAAACCGATTATCTGGTAAAACAGATTTTGATGGAGAAGAGATAGATTCTACTGTTGGTTCAATTCGTAAGAAAAGTTGGATGGATGGCGTCATTGACAGTATCTATGGCTTCTTTGGCAGGGATACAGAAGCAGAGCGTGAAGAAAAGAGAATGCAACGCTTGCATTCCAATGCTCAACAATCTCCTGTTGTGGCACAGCGACCTATAGCACCGATTCAGAAGGTCAAGGGTTCTTCTGAGACCAATTCAAAGGACTCAGGAACAATGACATCGATGAGCGATGATGGTGGGATTATATCTTCAATCGAAGTTGAGAGTAAAGAATTACCAACAATACCGAGTACACCCAGTCAATCGATTGAATCAATGGCTATGCTTGGAAATAGTCAACCCTCGTCGGTTGTGATTCAGCCATCTGGATCGAGTCTCGTTTGCTCCAGTTGCGGATTTAGTAATCCTCCTGGTGAGCGTTATTGTCAATCTTGTGGAAGCACTCTTTCATCCTAATTACATCGTGAGGTTTTAGTGGGTGGTCGCAGCCCAACAAAATGGTGGCACTTTGAGCGACAAGCGAGACTACTACGAAGTGCTTGACGTTGAACGTTCCGCAACTGAGAAGGATCTCAAGAATGCCTTCCGCCGACTTGCTAGGAAATATCACCCTGATCGAAGCGAAGAAGAAGATGCAGAGAACAAATTCAAGGAAATTCAAGAAGCCTATGCAGTATTATCAGACTCAGAGAAGAGAGCTCATTATGATCGATTTGGACATGATTCGCCTGCAGGTAATCCCTTTGGTGGATTTTCCGGTGGCGGATTTAACATCAACCTTGAAGATCTTCTTGGGGGTGATTTTTTCTCTGGTTTCTTTGGAGGTGGAGGCGGTGGGCGGAGAAGAGAACGTCGTGGTTCTGACATTCTCATACGACATAGTATCGATATGGCCACTGTCATCTCAGGAAGTGATGAATCCATAGAACTTGATTTACCATCTGAATGTCTCGTTTGCAGTGGAACTGGAGCCAAAGGGGGCAGTACTACCACGTGCAACACTTGTCAAGGCCAAGGAAAAGTACGTGTGCGCCAACAAATTGGTCCCTTTGTCAATGAAATTGTTCAAGATTGTCGTGAATGTGGAGGTGTTGGTTCAACCATCGATTCGAAGTGCGAAGATTGTTCTGGCCTCGGTCACAAAATTGAATCAAAAACCATTCGATTCTCAGTACCACCAGGGGCTGAAGATGGAACAAGACTCCGTTTAAGAGGCCAAGGTCAGCCTGCCGAAAGAGGCCAAGGGAAGAGCGGAGATCTTCTCGTTGAAATCGAATTACTCACGCATCCATGGTTTGAAAGAAACGGTTCAGATTTGATCATGTCTCTCCCTCTTGGCTATCCTGACCTCGTTCTTGGAACTACAATTACAATTGATCATGTTGACGGTAAAAAATTGGATATTGTAATACCCGCTAAATCCTCAGCTGGACATACTCTTGAAATCAAAAAGCGTGGATTGCCACACTTAAGGCGAGGTGGAAGAGGTGATGTCATTGTCTTGCTTAAACTGCATATGCCGAAGTCAATTTCTAAAGCAGAAAAAAACCAACTCAAGGCAATGAAAGAAGGCCTGAATCCTGATGACCAATTCCAAACAATCCTTGATGATGCATCAGATCGCAGAATAAATGGTTGATTATTCCTCTTCTGATAATCGAGAAAGAGTTGCAGGAATTCTCATTCCCCTTGGTTTCCCATCAACATGACCGTTCAATTCGATATCAACCTGGGCTCCGTCTCCTTTGAGTTCAACTGTTAGGAAAATCATGGTTCCTTTTGCAATTGAATCCACAAAGATTTCTTCACCTTGATGGAGCAATCGTGGCTCAACATTGGTTACTTCCCATGGACTTCCATGAGGGGCCTCAAATCTGAATGCTGAAACTTCCCATGTCTCTTCTGGTGTGTGGAGGCCAATCAATAATGGCCAATTTCCTTCGGTTTTGGATAGACGTTGATCAAGTTTCCAAATTGCGAGCGATGTACCTTGCGTCGAATATGTCCTGTCAGGAACACCCCATGATTCGCAAGCAGATTGCCACGGAAGTGTGGCCACCGCTTCGAGGGATTTGACAAGTGTTTTTCTTGTCTGTTTTGGAGTCTCTGTGCCACTATCAAGTAACTCACTAAGTATCTTCAATCGTTCTCGAACTGCTCCTAATCGGCGTCCTTCATTGCGAGTGGATTTTATTTTGTAGAGTAAAAATAATGCGGGAAGAATCATTGTGATTCCAAGAATCCATCGTATGGCTGATCCCCATAGTTTCGCTTCATCTGAAGGTGGGAACCACGGTTCCTCCCCTTCTTCTATTGTTACCTTCGTTGCAGTTATGGTGTAAGATACGCTTTGTAAGTCATTACTCCACGTTTGGTTTGTAAGGATGCTTTCGTTCTTGTGGGAGAACACAATCAGATGCATTCCTGGTCCAACATTCAGATAAACCTCTCCTTCATTGGAAAACGAATCAAAGTCGATATTGTATTCCGATTTAGTATCAAAACTCTCTTGGTCAAGTTCCCAGACAGTTGCTAATAGGTTCTGATCAGATGTTCGTATCACGATGTGAATGCGATGCAATGAATCTACCCAACCGTCGACAGACAAGAGGTAAACATCCGTTTTGTCCATTGCTGCCAATGTTAAACTCCCTTGGAAATCCTCAGTACTCTCGCTAGATAAAATAGGCCATGTGGCAGTATTCTCTGGTTCACCGGGCATAAAACTCGGAGCATCTACACTTAGATTCCCGTCTGAAAACGATCCGATTGAAACATCAACCCAATGAACATCTGAAGTAATTTTCAACATTGCCATCGTCGAATTTGGATAAGCATAAACTCGTTGAATCCTATTTTTTTGGATTTCAATTTCAGGCATAGTGATCCAATTTTCACCTATTTTTACAGATAATTCGGCTTTGATATCCTCGACCATTGGGGCTATTTTCACATAATTTGTTTCATCGAAACTAAAAGCTGATTGTGATGTCATGTGACCTATCTGTGTGAATGTGAGCGTACTGTCATCGATCTGTTGTGTGAGAGACTTTGAATGAATTGCGCGCTGTAGTGCATATGCTGAATTTGTAGCAGTTGTTGAAATCTTGACGATCAATCTACCATCTTCAACAATTTCGATGTATTCTGTTAAAGCTAAGAGGTCAGGGTTGATACCAGTTGCAGACTCGATAACAAGTGGAATTGGGGATTCAACTGTTGCATTTTGGAAGAAGAAATCAAACCGTATTTGATTGGATGTGTGGTGGAGTTTGAATTCAATGAGGTCGCCTTCTAGGGCTTCTATTCCCCAATATTCTGGTGCATCAGAGCGAACCAAACCAGATTCAAACCAAGTAGTAGAGTAGGCTCCAGAAGAGATTGTATTCAAGTTTCCACGGTGCACATCCACGCATTCTGTTGACGATGCGCAACGACCATTGGTGTCCAGTGTGAAGTTTTCCTCAGGAGAGGGTCGTTGAGAGGGGTGTTGAGAGTCAGCAGTGATAAGAATCGATGTGGTTATGGTCTCGGTTTCTGGAGATGAGATTGAAACATTGGCTAAGCCAGTTCCAGTAGCAACGTGGGTTGCAATTGACGCAGACGTTATTGTTGTGCCGTTTTCCTCAATTGAAACCGAGCAAAAATCACATCCGACGGCAACTGAAATTACATCTCCAACAGAAACGGATTCAGTGAAATCATAACTTGTGGCAGAATTTAATGTAATCATCTGTACTCTTTCATCGATGATGAAGACCGTAGGAGATTCATCGGCAAGTGTACTCGTAGGGAGTTGACAAAGCAGAAGAATAGCCAACAGAATTAGACCAGTTCTATGGCGTGTGTTCTGACCTCCCATGGAATAGGGTCTGACCTCTACTCTTTGAACACTTTCTTTTTCATGAGTAACACCCTTCAAGAAGCAGAGTACTCAGGAGTGACTATGGCGGAAGGTCTAGGACGCACAGTCTTGCACCGTTCCCGTTTTGCCCGAATTTGGGGTCTTGGTAACAGAAGTAATCCTGTTGCTCAAACACCATGTTTGATATCAGCCTTGAATGATCCAAAGGAGTTGGAAGAAATTGCTCCTTTTCGTTCAAGTCAGACTCGAACGATTCCAGCTAAGCTGAAAATCGATACACCTCATTGCCTTACACCTCCAAACTTTGATGTGCCAGGACCCGTTTTTGAGGCCTCCATTGGCCATGTATTACCTCCTTCTCTGGATGAAGCGAATGCTGGTGAATCTGCTGATACAGGGTCGGTTTTACCCCTCTCATGGCAGCGATTGCATCATGACCCATCATTACTGGCAGATGACCTGAAGCCGCACATTGTTGTTCTCGTTGATGCAGTTCAGCTAGCGGCACAATCAGGGAAATTGGTAAAGGCCATCGCTGTTATCAAAAATCGATTTCCTGGAGCCCTACTCTGGACTCCTGGATTAGGTGGACCAGATAATGCTGCAGTTCTTGCATGGTTTGGCGTTGATATCTTTGATTTTTCACGTTCTGGATTTGCGGTTGCCTCTGAACATCTTCTCACAGCATTCGGCCCACGTGCTCCGCTAGAGGGGGAAGAATGCTCTCCACTCGTTGCGGTCAATCATTACGACCAATCATTGCGCACAGTTCGTTCAGCAATAGCATCTGGTACACTCCGAACACTTGCTGAACAGCAGAGTTTGAACAGCCCAAAACTTGTTGAGCATATGAGGTTCTTTGACAAGTTGCTCAAGGAATCTTCGAATGTGATGCGAATTCATCCTCTGGGTGTCAATCGTATCGATTATCTAAGTACAACGAGCCATCAAGATTCTTCGGTTGAGCAATGGGTTGATTTCATTTCAAACGAGTATCAAGTTCCTGAGAAGTTGGATAATGTCCTCGTATTACTTCCTTGTTCTGCACGAAAACCATATCGATTATCCAAATCGCATCGTAAATTTATCCAAGCATTAGGAACAAATGCTTGCCATGAAGTCATGGTAACTTCGCCACTAGGACTTGTTCCGAGAGATCTTGAAGATGTGTGGCCAGCAGCGTTCTATGACATTCCTGTGACAGGAGATTGGTCTCTTGACGAAGTTCATAGAATCCAATCGATGATAACAAACCTTGTTGCTAGGCACAACTACAAAGCAATCATCAACCATAGCGGAATGGATTTGCAAATTGATGACGTCGATGTTACTGATACAAGGCAAGGCGAAAGTTCTGGGTCAAGAACGGCTTTACAAAGACTGACAGAGGCAGTTCAAGTTGCAAAGGAAGGACATCAAATCCATCGAAGGAAAGGCGAGAAAGTAAACCTCGATCGTTTCAGGAGCATCTCTCGATATCTTCACAAATCCGATGATTGGCTTGATGATTGTAGAATTCGAGGTAAGCCACCTCGTTGGAAGATTGAACGAGATGGTAAACAAATTGCTCTATGGTCGTTTGAACGAGCAGGGTTCTCATTCAGTAAAGATGCAGTGAAATATCTTGATGCCTGCTCAGCTCTACCTCGAGTTCATCTCGTTGACGGCGTAAAATGGAAAGGGGATTTACACTATGGAATCGTCAAGTCGTTTGACCCTGGAATTCTCATGGGCCAAGATTTGATTGTTATGCAAAACGATGCTGCAGTTGGTCTCGCCAGAAGTATTGCTCCTGGATGGGAATGGGCAGGAACACCTGGAAGATTGGCAAAATTGCATCAACGAATATAGTCTCAATCAGCGATGTGATTAAGAAGGGAGAGCAAGTCGCAAGGCTGCTCGGAGTAGTCAATATGGCACGTATGTACGCATCCAAGAGAGGAAAAAGTGGCTCATCGAAGCCTTTCATGACAGAAGCTCCTTCATGGTCTAACAAAGACGTAAAGGAGATTGAGTCCCTCATTCTTCAATATTCTAAGGACGGCATGTCCACAGCGCAAATCGGTACAGTTCTTCGTGACAAGCACGCTGTTCCAAATGTCCGATTAGTTCTCGGAAAGCGTATCGGTGCAGTTCTCAGCGAGAATGGCGAAAGCAGCACCTATCCAGAAGATTTGATGAACCTCATGCGCCAAGCAGTTGCTATCATCGAACACCTTACCTCAAACAGTAGAGATCTTCACAACAAGCGTTCTCTTGAACTAACTGAAGCAAAGATTCGTCGACTAGGAAACTACTACAAAGCAGAAGGTCGTTTAGATTCAGATTGGCGCTACAAGCGTGACCAACTCAGACTAATCGTCGAGTGATTGGGAGCATTCATGTGTAACGGGGTTGAGGCCCTGTTGGGTCAGACATGCACGATTTACTTCAGACGACATTTCTTTCTCCATTGAAAGAAGATCTTGTCAAAGCATCTCAGTACATTGCAAAAGGGCCGTTGGTATTGACCGCTTCTGCTGATTTAGAAGGACTACTCGCACTTGGGTTTCTTGAAGCAGCTCTCCTAGATTCAGGAATCTCATATTCTCGACGATTTATACGACCTATGAAGAATATTCCTCGAGACGAACAAAATATTGTACCAGATTACAAAGGTACGAAGATTGTGTTTATTGATTCATTCGCAAAAACTGACATTCAGGATTCAGACAATGTTATGATCATAAAACCAAGAGAGGTTGAAGTACAATTTCCTCATTCTGAACAAAAAAGAAGAGGGACAGTTGATGCAGTGATTCAAGCATCTGCAATCGCATCAATGCTTTCACCAAGCGGAGCAAAAGTAACACCGTTCCGCCCATATACTGGTGCAGGCCAATGGCTCATGGAAGGGCTTGATACAACGATTGATCCAATACATACCCTCGTGAGAGACTTTCTACGCGATGAAGGGACAATCCAGATTGTTCCTCTTCCAGAAGTACAACAACCACGTATCGAAATGATACCTGGCCTCTCTAAGAGACGTCTAAACAAATTGAGTGACTTGTGGATTGATATGAATGCAAATCAACGTTCACAGGCATTATCTGAATTTTGCCTCCCCTCTCTTTCAACGGAAGGGATTTCAACTGCTCGTTTTGAAGAGTTGGTATGGAAACGTATGGTTATTCCTGGTCAAGCATCGGATTTGGCTTCTATTGTTCATGATTTGCAAAAAGGGTGGCCAGAAACGATTGATACATCTCTCGTTTTCGCAAGTAGATTACTTGATTCATGGCTTCGAACAGGCCACCTTGCTGAATCGACGGATTGAAACATCATGAGAATGTGGCATTGATATGGCGATTGAGAGACTGCTAACTGGAAGTATACGCGAACGCGTGCAGGATTTGATGTCAACTGAAGATTTGATCATCGAATCGTTCAAGGACATTGTCAAAGACGAACTGAAACTTCATATTCGAACTAAAATTGAGGAAGACCCGGATTTACACGCAGAAATACGGGAGGCAGTTTCATACTACTTCCAGCAAAAAGCTCGTTCAGTCTATGCTGAATTGAAAGCGACAAGAGCTGCAACTCGCCTCGGATTACGTCTTCTTCCCGATGAACTTCAAGGTGAAGTCGGTGAAGCACTCATTGGCTTGTTTGAAAAAGAACTTGGGACTCTTTTGGACAAGGCACTTTGAATCAAAAATCATACCAACTCCTCACAGACGAGCGTTGATGTTATACGCTTGTTGTTCAGCCATACATTTGGGGATAGAATGCAGAGACAAGCAGTACTCATCTTGAGTTGCTTTTTGTTTGCAATCTTTTTACCCTCAAATGCATTTGTTGGAGTATCTTCTGCCGAAGATATCACCGTTTGGAATGATTCCGTAGAGGCTGATTTGTATCTGATTGAATCAGGAGGTAATTCCATACTAAATCCATTTGAGGATTTACTTGCTGAAACTCCCACCTCTGCTTCGTTCGAAACAGCATTGACCTCCTCCGAACAAATTGAGAAATGGACCCTTCCTTCCGCATGGTCAGGTGTTGTCCCAGATGATACTTGGTCTCTCGATATCTATTACGAGGTATCGGATGCAGGTGGTGCGCAACTGAACTTGTCTGCGACGGTGACTATTGGAGGCTCTACGTTCACTGGTTATCTTGATCAAGGTTCCTCATTTGTTGCGGCAGGAAGTGGGTTTGTGACAATTGATATTCCTGTAGAGAGTGTTACCGTAAGTGGTACGTCCGAGGTCTCCCTCACACTGAGTGCCCGTACAATCGTGTTTAGCGTCCCATCAAGCGGAGCGAGTATTGAATTCCTATGGGGAAGTGTGGAAGAACCTTCGAAAATTTCTGCAAACCTTCCTCTTGTTGACCTCACGCTTGAAGAGCCAGTTGTTGATGGAGACGTTGTTTATCTTGGATTGCGAATTGAATCACCTTTTGGTATGGAAGCACTTGTGTTTTCTGATTCAATCAGTTTGAGTGTTGGTAACATTCTAATTGAAACAGATCCTACAGAGGTCTCCGAAGGAGATGCAATTCTAGTCATATGGACATGGGACGGGGCTTCAGGTGGAGTTGAAACAATTGATATCTCAACGGAATATGTTCTCCAAGCTGGTGTAAAACTCACTGGATCTACGACGTTTGAAATTGAAACGTTTGACAGTAATGGCGGAAGTGGTGGATATTATCCCTTAAATGAGCCCTTGCGAAGTAGTGGTAGAGGTTCTCCGTTGAGTATTACCATTGACATGGCACTTGAGACAAGGGATAGTTCACTCCACTTGTCAAGGTCTACAACCCTTGAAATCGGTGGCGAAATGGCATTTTGGATGCGATGGGGTTTGGATCATATAGGGGATGAAACAATACCCCTTTCTCCTGTTTTGAAGAATTTCCAATCGGATGGTGTAACAGATGATGAACGAGGAAGTCGTGTCATTGAAAGTCCAGAAGTCAATGCATTTGAAGGATTTATGGAGTCGTATTACATTACATATTTCCAAACTGGATTGGGCATAGAATCTGAGGAACTTCTTGGGGATTTATCAAAATCCGTTACCTTTGCCATCACACTGGATTTGTTGGGTGAAGAACGGGTGAAAAATGCGCCTCTAACACTTCGCATTGATAGTTTGACTCCTATCGAAGATGGGGGTAATTACAACCTTCTGCGTTCATTCATAAAATCACAGCCATCTCCATTGTGGTCTGGATACGACCTCACAGCCTCCGTTTCAACGTCTATTATGACTTCATTTACGATTGTAGAACTCGACGCTTCTGACCTTCTTGAGATTGAATATCTCCGATTCCCTTGGGGTGAGATGGTGACAATTACTGGCGAAGATTTGACTCAATCGGATGAATTTACGATCAGAACGGTTCCCACTTCATCTCCGCTGCATGCACCGCTTGGTTTGACTGTACTCGTTGTTATCATCTTGGCAGGTGGACTTTTCTGTGCATTTAGGATTGTTCGCCAAAGAAATCGTTATCCTCTCTTGATTGAAACGATTCTTATCCCAATGGTTTTCCTCATGCATTTCTTTGCTTATCCTCCTTTGTTCGTAATTTCAACAAGCGGTGGCGTTGCCTTGATTTGGTTAGCAACCGCTCTTGCGTCTCCAACGGTAGCAACTGGTGCTGCTAAAGATGCTCCAGCCAAGGCACCAAATATTGTTACGAGTTTCCCTACAATCAATTGCCCTCAATGCGGTACGCCCAATCCTGTGACGTCAAATGAGCGCCCAATTCGTTTGGAGTGCACTGGCTGTGGGCGAGTGATTAAGATTGTTGCATGATGTCAAAACTATCATGAACATCAACCTACAGGCTACGTCATGAGCGAAACAGTAGCAGACCTCGTCCTTGATGATGAACACGTAACAATTGGATTAGAAGATACGTTAGTTGAAGGATGCAAAAGATTGGTAAGCATACCTTCTGGGATTCTTGTTGTTCTTGATGATGAAGATCAAGTCAAAGGAGTCATTGGACAACGGCAAATGCTCAAAGCAATTGGAAACGGCGTTGATGTTACCGAAACAACATGCAAAGAAGTAATGGAGATGGATGTGCTAAAAGTTCCATTAACTGATGCGATAGCAGATGTCATAAAATCTGTAAATGAACGTATGCCTCAAGCCGTGGTTGCTGTCAATGAAGATGGAGCGTTTGAAGGCTACTTCTCCCCAGAGGACTATCGTCAGGCACAATCCATCCTTTCAGCTAACCCCTCTTTGGGAAGTCTTGATTGAGAGTTATTCATGCATGAGTAAGAAATCATCTTTTCTGATGATCGCATAACCAATGCGTTCGAGTTGAACAATTGTTCCAATTGGATATTGATGTTCCTCAACTTTACCCTGTATGTGTTCAATCTTCTCTTGAAGGGGAAGAGTAAGAGTCGCGTCTTTCGATGAATCAGTTGAAACCCAATGGATGATCGGTCGTCTGTCACTTCGAGAGGTCGAACCTAATTCACCACCCTCGTTAATATCTGCAAATTCCTTTAATCGGTATGTCGTGTTCTGAGAATCTTCCATTTCAATTAATATCTGATTGCTATGCATAGCAATCTTTCTTTTACCCATTGATTCATGGTTTGGATGAACCGGCATTTCGATGACAGGGGGAATGTCTCCCTGAATGGTGACCTCAACAGGATTTCTTACGAAGGACAAGCGTGGAGCGTCGTCATCAATACCTTTCGTATTGTGTGAGAAAAGCGTTGCTAAAGGTACTGAAATGTCTTTTTGGGTCACGCCCAGTTCAATCCAGAAATTTCGAAGAGCACCTGGTTGTATTCCTCGTAATTTGAGTCCCTGCAACGTAGGAAGTCTCGGATCATCCCACCCAGTGTACTCTCCATTTTCGATGGATGCTCTCATCTTCGAGGTGGAAAAGCCGCCCCATTCGTGAACTTTTACTCGTCCCCAGTATATTGTCTCAGGATATTCCCATCCAAAGTGTTCGTACAGGAGTGTTTGTTTACGTGTCGAATCCATGAGATCTTTCCCACGAACGATATGTGTCACGCCTTGAAGTTGGTCCTCCACCGCACTTTGGAAGTCCAATAATGGCCATACTCGATAAGTTGATCCAATCTGTGGTCTTGGATGAGGGTTCTTTTCTGTGTCTTGAATTCTCAATGCTGGCCAATCACGTAATGCTGGATTTTTCAGCGTCATATCGGTTTTTACACGAACTACAGCATCACCTGGTCGATATGAACCATCGAGCATGAAGTTCCATCCCTCTAGATTTTTCTCTACAGATTTGTCTCTACAGGGACAATTTTGTTTCGTTTCACGATATGTTCGGAAATCTTCAGCAGAGCATTGACAGATGTAACCAAACCCTTCATTCAACATACGTTCTGTGTGTTCATAATACAATTGGATTCGATCACTTGCGATGACGATTCGATCCGCAGGACGCCCAAGGAGCCACTCCACTTCTTGTGGAATGATATCATAAGCATCTAACATTGGAGGCTTCACTGTCGTGTCTGTATCATCAAATCTGAGAATTAAGGTTCCTTTGTGTTCATGCGCATATGTGCCATTGATGACGACACCCCGGGCATGACCAAACGAGAGTGGACCATTTGGATTAGGGGCAAACCGAAGGACAATTTCCTTTCCTTCAGTATTTTTCAAAGGAGGTAGACCTTCTCTTCTTTCCTGCTTTTGACGACCTTCAAGAAGATGAGGTGCTTCTTCGAGAAGAAGAGTTTCGATATGTTCTAGACCTTTTTCTTGAGCAAGCGAATTTGCTTTAGCAACAGATTGAGCCACTAAAGGGCTAATTTGTCCACCATGTTGGCGAAGATCAGCACGTGTACTCATTATACGTCCAATAACTGAACCTGCAGCACCTTTTCCATCATATTCAAATGCGTTTTGCAAGGAAAGATGCCAAATTAGATCTTCAGTCTCAGCATCTGGTGACCACGACATAAACTGGCCTGTCATCGTTGCTTCATGAACTCGTTGCTTCATCTGGGTTGGAAAAGAGGTTTGGCCCAGAAAGTTCTCTTTTCGGCAGTGGAGATTCATAGTTCTTCAACCAGAATCGTTCCACAGTTGCCCAAGACCAACGTATTTCTTCATGTATTCCATCTTCCCTAATCAAATCAGGTAATGCCTTTACTGTGTTCGGATCTGATGGATAACCGCTTCCAACAGGTTTGCCTAGTTCAGTAGCTATACGATCGATTTCCATATCTCGAACAACTTTGGCAAGAATCGATGCTCCTCCCACAATTCGATGGTTCGTATCTGCTTTATGTTCAGCAATCATTGTGGTTTTCATCCATGGCCAACCATTCAATCGTTCAGATATTCGATTTCTAAATCGTTCTTCGTTAACGTCACAAGCATCCAGTAAAATGTTGAGTTCCTTGTTGAATGTTTGTTGATGTCGATTAAGAATCGAAGCAAAAAGATCAACTTCCAAAATGTTCAGACCTTGGCCGTAAACTGCGGTATCGATTCGATTTGGTGGACAAACAATCGTTTCAGCATACCATCCTCTTTCTGATGCTTGCTTCTTCAACCAATCATAATGCAGTTTCCGTTTTGCATGGGTAAGATGTTTTGAATCCTCGATGTTTTGTTCTTCTAACATGAATTCATCATCTTTTGGTATTGACAAAAGGCCAACTACGAGCGGTCCGAGAACAGGTCCTCTTCCAGCCTCATCAACACCAACCAATCGCATGATATCCCTCATAAATCGAATTCATCATTTTGTTTAGATTTTGGAGGCAAAGATGTTTCTTTGGCCTGCTTTCCAGATATGAGGTTTTGAGTATCATGTCGGATGGTACGTTCTGCTATATTTTGAACGGGACTCAAGTTTTGATTTTCAACGTGTTGGGTTGCAATTCCATCAGATTGTATTGCATGAGCAATCTCATCGATTTGGGCCTTCTGAGCTTCGAGTGCATGATGATCTAGAACCGTTGTAGCAACATTTCGAACATCTTCTGGAAGTGGTTCAAGCGCCTGCGAAGGGCCCTTTGATGAAGCCTTGAAAGCAGCTTCAAATTGTTCGGAAGATACTTGAGGACTCTCAGGAATCTGTGTTGCCGTGGTTTCTTTACGTTCAAATTTTTGCAGCCAATCCCCTTCTTCTTCAGGTTCTTGTTGCATGAGATTCTTCTGGAGGTTTTCCAGTTCCTTTCGCTGAATGCGATCACGTACTGCTTTGTTGAGGACTATTGAAGCGATTGCGACTGCTGCAATAACCAGCCACCATGCCATGAACAAATCAGTCACATCAGTTGCAAATTCTGAAAACGAGTATGAATCCTCTTCTTCTTCTGTAATCCAATTTTCACCTAAGAAATCGTACTCTATTGTATAGATAAATTCGGTTTCTGGATCAAATACTGAACGAACAACAATGTCTAGGACAAGGGTTCCATTCGTTATTTGTTTTGTTGGAACATCTGCAGTCCCTCTTATTGTAAAGTTTGAATCCCGAGATAATCCTTCGATTTCAAAAGTTCTTGGATATTCAACACCATCTTCCACAATGGCTCCATCTGGAGGATTGAATCCCATGTCAGTTGAATGCGAGGATCGGAGTTGAACAATCAGTCCATCATTCAAGTTTCCATCATTTCGCAATCGGACTGAAAAACTCAATGTATCTGTGGAATCAACTTCTGAATTAGCATCCAAAAATGCCCAGTTTACATTTGGTCCAACAAGGACCTCAATTTCATAGGTATTAATGGCAGAACCGCCTTCAAATATCATTTGAAACTCAACCTTTCCTTGGGTATATGCAGTAGCATTTTCATCGATGTTGATTTGAAGAACATCTTCTGTTGTACTTCCATATCGAGGTATGGTGATTATATCCAAAGCAATGTCCACAGATGACACAAAATCTGGATAAGAAAGAACCTCGATTTGGAACTGATCATTGTAGTTTCCTTTATTCTGAATTTCAAGAGTTGCATAACATGAATCACCTGGTTGAAGATACAAGCAATCGGTTGGCAGTATGTTTTCTTCAACACTACGAATCCAATCGATTTCAGTTTGAGCAGTCTTTTGCACAGTACGGAAAGGGAAATTCGTCGGGTTGATGAATAAATCAACGGCTAATGTTCCACCTGTTTGTAAAGGAGCTTCGACACCGATTTGTATCGTTCTTGTTTCATTGGGAAATAAAATCGTATCTTCAAAGGCGTTGAATAGAGCAACAGTCCACCCATCGATTGACAGTCTATCCGACTTCTCAAGTTGTTTAGTTGCTCCATCAATGACGATATTTCCGAGCATCATTGAAATCGTATCAGGCGTATTGCCAGTATTACGTACGATGACATCGATACGGTCATTACCTCCGGGATCAAGAGTTACATTTGATTCGACAGAATCAATACTTACATTTCTATAAGCAGTGATTTCAAGAGAAAATTCCCATGTGATAACTGCATAATCAAGCCCAGAAGTTCCTGTTAAAATGAATGTTGGGCCTTCATATGCAAGAGGGGCACCATCGATCACAACCGGTGCTTCAACCCAAATACGAACAAAATCCATTGTATTTGGTAAGAGAGTCAACATAGAATCTTCACCTTGAATCTCATCCATATTCCAGCCCCAATTCCAATTCGATGTCGTTTGAATACTGAATGTAATATCATCCTGTAGTGAAGCATTACTCGTAATATTTGTCGCTACATTTGTTGTAATTCCAGGGTCGATGACAAAGGTAGATGATTGTGTATTTCCGAATTGGATTGCAGAAGGTGTGGTGATTTGTGTTGTAACATTTAGGTAAAAGGTATGATTATCCGATAGGTCAACTATTGAAATTGCTAATGTTTCATTTACACACGATGTCGATTGGGGCAATGTCATTGTCCACAAAAATCGATTTGTTTCTCCTGGAGCAAACACAATCTCTTGACCGTTACCGGAAAAAGAGGCTTGGACGTTTAATTGCAATTGGAGTTTCAATGTCGTTGAATCTTCTCCAAAGTACTCGACATCGGCATATTGTTGCACTGTATCTCCTGGATATGCTACATAGTGTTGCATAGGTGTTATCTCTACGCGGGAATCTGTATCTGCAATAACAACGTATGGCATTGTTAGTATGAACAACAGTGCGAAGGCAATGCATTTGTTGTTCATGTCTGTGCTATGACCTATGGGATTTGAAGCACACGGCAAGATGTTCACATCAATTCCAAAGTAATATGAATCAAAATTGATAGGGCCGTTTATGCCTCCATTTTGGCCTTTTAAGCGTTCAAAAAATAAATCAGTAGAACTTGAAGAAGAAGCTCCAGAAGCAATTGTGTATCGTAAAAACGAAGAGGTACACACAGAAAAACATGCTAAATCCGTTGAAAGAAACGATGCAGCATACAAAGACGCACTCGCATTGTTTGGTGGTGGTGATACAACCGTTACGGCATCAACTAATGTGGCCGATCAATACGATGGAGTTGCAGATAATGATGATTCAGAGGCTCATGCCGAATGGTTTCATCACACAGATGGCTATCATTACCAAAAGAAATCAGACGGTAGTTTTCTTCCAACACCCCATCTGAAACAAGCAGACGGCTCGTATGTTCCATATTCTTAATCGAATAATGTTCGTATTGGACTAGTAAGTCCCACACCTTTTGCAGTGGTTGAATTTACTTTTCGATCAACTGGATGGACATTAATCGGCAAAGAGATGTTCTCGAATGTCCCGTTTTCCAGCCAGTTGTTCACAGAACCTTCTGGAACAAGCAGAGGCATTCTTTCATGAATATGAGAGATTGAATCATGAGATGTTGTTGTCAAAATACAAAAGGTTCTCTTTGTTTGGTTTCCATCGACCCAATCATCGTAAATCCCTGCGAAGAAAATTGTATCATTTCCCTCAGATTGATGATAGAATGGTACTTTTCCATTAGGTGTCGTTTTCCATTCATACCAACCATTCGCAGGTATAAGACAACGTCTTCTTTGAAATGAATCACGAAACATTGGTTTTTCAGATACAGTTTCAAATCGTGCATTGATGGGTTCCATCGAACTTTTTTTACTCCAAGATGGTCGAAATCCCCACTTCATTGATGTGATATTATGGCCCTCATTTTCCATCGTAAGGCAATGAACATTGTCTTGTGGCGATATGTTGTAATTTGGCTCAATATTAGGAGGTTTAGCCGTCACAACATCTGGCCATTGCTCTCCATCGAAAGCAAATCTTCCACACATAGAATTACCTCATACTGGGTCGATAAGACATCGGTTTAAGCCATCGACATCAAACTCAGCAGCATTCATTGGGACAAGTAATTCGAATGTTTGGCCAATCGAGGGGTCTATCTCTCCAAAGCATCCAACCCATTCACCTTTGATGAGTACCTTTGCAGCCCGACCAGCCAGCCAAGGGCCTTCATTGTCAGGAAGTGGTTCAATTTTTACTTCTGATGCACCCATATCTCTCAGGAAGGCTTGAATTCTTCCACGAATTGCGGCAAATCCACCGCTCTTTTCTGCGGTGATGAATGCGAGACGTTGTGTGTTTTTATGGTCTCGAACAACGGTCCCTAATTCGTAAACAGATTGTGGGAGATCATGGTGACGATTTGTTGCTAAAAGTTTCAACAGTCCAGGAAGTAAGAACTGTCGCATCATCGTGTGCTCTTGCGTGATTGGATTGGTAATCTGCGTTATTTCATTGGTTGGAATCCACCGCATTCTCTCAAACTGATCGAATTCATTTGATAATGTAAGTGATTGAATTTGCATAAAACCCATGCCTTGCATGGACGTTCTGATTCTTCTTCGAAGATGTTCATCCTCTCTTGGAATAGCATTCATTGGAGCACGGGGTACATCTTCTCCTAAGTCTTCAAAACCATGTCCAATAGCGAGGTCTTCGACGATATCTACTGGATGTAAGATATCAAATCTCCAGCGAGGCATTTCGAAAAGAAGCATGTTTTCGCCATCGTGCGCAAACTGCATTGAATTTCCCTCCTGAATTTCTTCAGGTCTTGCGAGGTCTCTTCCTACGAAGTTCCCACCCATTCGTGCAATGGATTGTTCCATTTCCTCATCTGTTAATTCTCTTCCTAGTATTGTTTTAACCAGACGCTCAGGTATTCGGTGTTCAACTGGGGTCCAATTGGGAAGAACTTCTTCGTTACCGTCGCAATCGGTGAGTTTCACAGATTGAATTTCACCTCCACGCTGTTTGGCTTGTAATGCAACCAACATAAGGCATGATTCGCAGGCTCTTCTATCCCATCCGGTAACATCAATGAACAAATCCCGAGTACCCGAATGCACTGTTGTGTGAGCTCCATTAATGATTGGAGGGAATGATAATACTGAGCCAGAGGCATCTTCGATAATCGGTACCATGCTCATTCCATCGAGAAGATGTGCGTAATCGATGCCCTTGGGATGCTCTGTGAGTATTGATTCAATATCCATTTCAGTCTGATTTGCTAATGGTATGAATGAATGTGACCTGGGGACAGCTCTCACCTTGAATGGTGCTTTGATCGATTTGAGATCGTGAACGCCAATACTCGCTCTTCTTCTTCCACGGCCTAAAGCAAAGTGTAACTTTTCTTGATGATCCATGAGATTTTTTATGAATGAATCCATTTCATCATCATCCTTCATTTGAATTCCTTTCACAACAGCACCGAGAATGATAGGCCGTATTGTTTTCAATTCAGAATCAACGCTGATATGGATTCCACTATCTGTCAATGATTCTCGTTCCAATGTTGCCTTGTTATGCAGAAAAGCCCTCATGGCAACTGAAAGTGTTTCACCACTCAATAAATCAGGACGGTCGGGAAATATCTCGATATCCAATGTCTCTTCATTGCACGTATCTATGTCAGTACCCAGTAACGGAAGTCTGTGATCGACATCTTCGATATCATGCGAGCAGCCATGGTCAGACATTAATTGGGCCAAGAGACTTTGTTCAACAGATATTGTTGGCATACTATCACCCTTAACGTGCAAACCAATGCGGTAGTGGACGCTCATAACCAGACATTCGTAGTCCACTAACTGAAGCAGTATCGTGGTCCAATGCTCTTAGATGTGAGCGTTGTAAGATGTCTATTGAATCGAGGCCCAAATTTCGGAGAGTGTTTTGAAGATCAATGGTCAGTCCTTGCAACCAATATTCAATATCGTCAATTTCAAGCATGGGCGGTTCTGTAATGACGAAATCAGCACCAGCACATCGGGCTACAACGACATCATGTGCATCCGAAGTGAAACCAAATTCAAGTGCAGTAATTACGGATGTTTTATCCAATTCATTCTTTTTGGAGCGGCCCATAATCGGTAAGGTTGCGGCTTCAGGCGTCCCAGATCCATCTTCGATTCGTGAAATTGCTGCCTGAACCTCATGGTATGCTGAAGATTGATGATGTGACTGAATTCTGGATATTCCTTGCAACGTCATGATTGGAGACTGTGTCGTCATAAGAGTTCGAATTGCTACGAGCAATCCATCGATCTCTTCTGGATTCATCGAAGGCAAACTGTCCATGTCTATACAAACACCTGATACTACAGGAGCGGTTGAAATTAAATTGCAAAGCGATTGAAGGTTAAGTTGCACGATGTCAATAGGACGTGGGTTTTCGATAACTAAGAATGGCTGACTTTGGATCCGAGTTAATCTACCCGAACTGTTGTCTTCAGTGCGCAGTAAGTTTCCATCAGGAATGCGTGGTAGAATTGGAATTGGTAACATTATAGCAGGTGCTTCCTCCTCAGTACCTGGGATGAAAGCAACTGTGTCAACAGGATGGTTCTCAATCAGAGTTTGCTCACCCATCGGTACGAGGCCAATTGTGGATAAATCCCCTGATGAGACATGATTTGACTGTACTTCTAATCCAATTTCGTCATTTGGCTCGAGGCAGAGTGCATCGTCTGATAAGACGGTGTCATAATCTAATAGGATAGAATTTATTTCTTTCAATTCTTTTGCTTTTAGTGGACGAAGACTGATGCCAAGAGGTGGTGTTGGACAGCGCCCTTCGATGATAATCCGACCGCCTTTCATTGCAATTCCAACATCCTCTTCTACATCGCCTTGAATGATGATGAGTCCTCCAGTCATTCCGTTTCCAAGTCGGCTTCCGACTTGTCCCTGAACAAAGATGGTTCCTTCTGACATGAACATGCCAAGATCTGTATCTGCACCTTCTGAGCCAACAAGCGTTCCTTCTTGCATCATGAATCCACCACAACGACCAATGAAACCAGTACATGTGACTGTGCTACCGTTGTTGTATGCTCCGAAGAATGAGCCAACTTCGCCTTCGACATTGAATCTACCACCTGCTCCAAATGGAGATGTCCATGATCCGAGTTTTCCAAGAGCCTTGATTCGTGCTCCTTCGGGAATACCAGGACATAATCCGACTTCACCATTCTTAGGAACTTCTTCACCAGAGCCGGTCCAACCGATTCGTAGGAGTGCGTTTTGCTCTACGGCCGCTTTTAGCCGTGGCAAAAATTTCGCATTGATACTCATAGAGCGTTCAACAACATCCTGGGCTCCCGCCATGTTCCTATGGCGGTGAATGTCGGTCAAATAACCTCGCGTCATTGAGATTGGTTTTTATCGTATTTTTGAACTACGTTTTACCGCGAACTGTTTATTGACATTCGCTGATGCCATAGTGATGAGCATCATGGTAGTAAAGGTTGCAATAAATGGATATGGGACGATTGGGAAGAGAGTTGCAGACGCAATTGATGCTCAAGACGATATGGAAATCATCGGTGTGACGAAAACTCGACCTTCGTTTGGTTGTGATTTAGCAGTAAGAAAAGGATTTCCACTATACTGTACATTCGATGAACCAGAACGGATTGCTGCTTTTGCTCCTGCAGGCTACGATTGTAAAGGAGGATTAAGCGAATTATTGGCAGCCGCTGATGTTGTGGTCGATTGTTCTCCTGGTAAAGTAGGTGCTCAAAATAAGCAAATCTATGAAGACGCAGGAGTAAAATGGATTTTCCAAGGTGGGGAAAAACACGCCATGACAGGCCTATCCTACACCTCGAGTGGTAATCATTCTGAAAATATGAATCAATCAGGTACTCGTGTTGTATCTTGCAATACAACAGGGCTTTCTCGTACACTGGTTCCACTTTTGCACAAATGCGGTTCTCTTTCCGTCGAATGCACAATGATTCGCAGAGCTGCAGATCCTGGAGACTCGAATAAGGGTCCTATCAATGCGATTAAACCGGTTTTGAAGGTTCCAAGTCATCATGGTCCTGATGTCATGACAATTCGCCCTGAAATATCCATCAACTCGATGGCAGTTGCTGTCCCAACAACCATCATGCATGTACATGCAATCGTTGCAACTCTTCCTCAAGGGCATGGAATGACAACCGAATCAATCCTCGACTTATGGCATGCTCAACCAAGAGTCGTTATCATGAACGGTGCTGAAACAGGAATTACCACAACCGCAGAAGTTATGGAATTTGCAAGAGATATTGGTCGGAAGTGGGGAGACTTGCACGAAATTTTTGTTTGGGAAGATGGTGTGAAACTTGATGGAGACACACTCTATTACTTCCAAGCGATACACCAAGAGTCAGATGTTATCCCTGAGAATGTTGATGCAATTCGGGCATTAATGGGTTTGGAATCTGATTGGAACGTGTCTGTTTCAAAGACCGATAAGGCCATTGCTACTTACAACGGATTGTAATCAATTAAGGCGCATACTCAAAAACTAAACTGGTGTGGCCAGACTATGCATCTGAAACGACGTTCGTTTATTTTGCTATCAGTATTCTTGCTTTCGCTAGCAAGTCCCTTGGCTTCCTCCCATTCAGTCGTCGAATCAAAATCCTCTCAGGCCATGGTTTACTCCTCTTCTTGGGATTCGATTACACCTGTTTCAAAACAAGTAATTCTTACGAATCCTATCGAACCTGTCATAGATTTAGCAAGTTTTTCATTTGATCCACTTTTGAATGACTTAGAACTCATTCCATCGACTTGGAGGGCTGATTCGGAAAACAATCTTCATCTTCTTCAATTGAATGTGAATAATGGAGCGATTGTTGAAGCAATGGCTGATGAATTTGATTTTTCAATTCTTGAGACTCATGGTTCTGCTGTTTGGACAATCCGTCTGAACAATTTGGATCACTATGATTCAATAAATTCTCATGACGATGTACGATGGATTGGAGAATATTCTCCTGGAATGAAACTTGGAACTCATGTCTTTGGAGCAACCATTGTTCAAATTGTCCTTTCAAATGATTTGAGTCCAGATGCTCTCGCGCTTTTCTCAGCAACGTTAGCTGAAGAAGGGGCAAACATAGCATGGTGCTCACAGGATATGTGCGAGGCACACTATGAGGCTGGAATCACAAATCAACAGATTAAATCCTTAGCATTCCATCAGCACGTACTTTTCATCGATGGTAGTTTCACACTCTCTCTTCACAACAATCTCGCAGCCACTGAAGTAGGCGCAGTCGCAGTACGTGCACCCTCTTCTTTGAATCTCGATGGTTCTGGTGAAACAATCGCAGTTATGGATACAGGCGTCGATAATAACCATCCTGATCTCGTTGGCAGGGTTGCTGCAATTAACACTCAATTTGGCTTGGATAGTTCTCCTATTGACAGCAATAGTGGTCATGGAACACACGTCGCAATGACTGTGCTTGGTGATGGAACAGGTGATGCTATTGCAACAGGTATTGCACCAGCAGCAAATCTTGTCATGTACGCTCTCGAACACGATCCTACAGGAGTATTCGGAAGACAGGGATCAATCTATGACCTTCTTTCAGATGCTGAATTGAAAACGGCTCGTGTTGCAGTTAACGCATGGGGTCTAAACGGAAACTACGGTGCCTATACTGCTGATTCAAGATCTACTGATCAATATGTTTCAAACAATAAATATCTTCTTCCAATCTTCTCAGTGGGTGATAACGGTGGGACTGGAGCGTCAAAAATTACAGCACCTGGAACTGCAAAGAACGTCCTCTCAATCGGATCGAGCGTAAATGGTACAGTGAGTACAGACTCCTCAGAAGGTCCAACGCTTGATGGAAGAATAAAGCCTGATTTAGTTGCTCCTGGTGAAGGAATATGCTCTGCTCGGGCAGAAGAAGCAAAGAACGTTGTTGGTTCAGTCTGCGGTACTGGAACCCACTCAAACGGACGATCGATGTACATGGAACTAAGTGGTACATCTCAAGCAACTGCAGTTGCTGGCGGTTCCGCAGCACTCGCTCGTGAATATTTACGTGAAGTTGCTGGCATCAATAAGCCATCTGCAAGTCTAATAAAAGCGATATTGATCAATGGAGCAGAAGATTTGGGAACACCAGACATTCCAAATGCGAAGGAAGGGTGGGGTCAAATCGACCTTGAAAACAGCCTCAACCCATCTTCCTCTGGTGTGGCTTTGGACGTCTTCCATGATGATGAACGCGAACTTCAAGCAGGGTTTTCGCTGATCTATGCATTCAATCTTGATGGGTCAAAAGGCATAGACATAACCTTGGCATGGAGTGATGCAGAAGCAAGTGCTAATGCAGCACAATCCGAATCTCGACTCATGAATAATTTGGATTTGATTTTAATTGCACCAGATGGCACAACCTATCTGGGCAATCATTTTTCATCAGGAGTCTCTACAACAGGTGGGTCTGCAGACGTTCTAAACAACATAGAACGGATTCGAATTCCAGCAGGTGCGACGACACAAACTGGGGATTGGATGGTAACTGTCGAGCATCGCGGAGGTAGTTCGCAGCGTTATGGAATCATTGTCACTGCTGATGCAACACTCATCCCAAAGGCTGATTTAACGACATTCAGTAATAGTATTCTTCCTTCATCATTAACTCCATTGGTTGGTGATCTCGTATCGATTTCTCTTGCATGGCATAACCAAGGTACACTCGCCTCAGGTCCATATCGAATTCAATTTGAAGATGTGACAAGTGGTTCAATTCTCTATGACTCAAATAGGACCTCTTTGGAAGGAGGTTCACTAGATTCAGTTTCGTTCTTTACACAATTCTCGACAACGGGTATCCACAAACTGAGACTTTCTCTTGATACAAGCAATCAAGTTCTGGAATTGAATGATGGAATAAACGGTATTGATAACAACATTATCGAACTTGATATCGAGGTAACAGCTCAAGGTTTACGAGTGATATTCCAAAATCCAGATGGCAGCATTCCTACAACCTCTCAGGATCGAGATTCTGCAGCATCGGTTACAATGGATGTTCGTAATGAAACAGGTCTTTCCCTACCGTTTGTAATCGCTCACGAAGGAACAGGGGAACGTCCAGTTAGTTTGACTGTTTCAAGCGTTCAACAACCTGACCCAACGTATCCAACACTCCTACTAGCCCCGGAAGATTCTTGGTCTAAATCCGTAAACCAAACGGGCGTATTCACAATTTCTGGACAAGGTGAAGAGAATGATACAATCTATCTTACGTTGAATCTTGATGACACATCTGCAAGCTTTGATGGTGCGACAAAAAGGTATGCTCGCGCTGGGTCCTTCATCGTCGATGTCACGGCACGATATCAAAATCAACCAACCGTTTCCCACACTCAGCGCTTGTACATCGAAATAGGTCAAGTCGATTCCGTGGATGTAGTGCCTTCTGGAACATCGGGAGTTTCTGCAAAGCCCGGCGAAAGAACAGGATTCTCAATCGGTGTTCGAAACACAGGTAATTCTGCAGCACAATATCTGATGTCTTGTACATCTTCATCCCAATGGCAAATTATGTTAGGTAACTCAAATTCATCATCGCTTGAATTTGAACCACTCAACATCCTTCAAGATTTGAGCATGGATGTGAACGTATTCATACCATCAATCGCTAATGGGGAGCCTGTTGCTGGGTCAACAGATCAGGTAACTTGTGTCGTCACATCTCCTACAGATCCAACTCTCAATCGTGTCGAAGTTGTTGATGTTGCAGTTTCGGAACTCAAAGCCTTCCGTTCTGACCTTTATGGTCCAGATGGAGCTGTAGGGCCAGGGGCATTGGCTCAACCTGTTGTGGCAAATACAGGAGAATTGGTGTACTTCAATCATACAATCCAAAACATGGGGAACGTTCCTCTGGATTTTGCAGTGACCATTGAGCGTGGGAATCCAACCTGGGCAGCTGAAATACAATTTGGTCAAGAGAGTAGTTCATCAGCACTTTCAGTCACACTATCTCCGGGTCAGTCTGGCGATGTCGAGATGCGATTATTGGTTCCAGAAACAGCTCGAGAAGGCAATTCAAACACATACACGCTCAGGGTTGAATCATCTCCTCAGATGTTTACTTTGAATTCCACCTCAATTATCGTTGGTGAAAATTTAGATGTAAATTTAATGCCAAATGGTGGGACACTCATCACAGTTCCAATTGAAAATTCTTTCACATTCGCGGAGTTTATCGTTGAAAATACAGGAAACGCAGACTTGGATTTAGACTGGTCCACAAGCCTAGCTCCAGATGGTTGGTCGATTGGATATTCGAATCCACCAAGTTCGGTGCCAGTGCTTAAGAACGCTTCAGTTCAACTAGCAATCCAAGCCCCAAATCAAACAATATCTGGATTTGGATTTGATTTACAATTGTTCGTTAATGCTAGCAATAATGGTCGATACACGAATGCCGAAATCCTTGTCAGAGTCGAAGTTTCAGATTCAAGTTTTGCAGCAATTCGTGTTTCAGATGAATTATCAGCACCATTGTTGTTTATTCCTCGCGGAGACTCAGCAAAGCAGTCAATTACGATTACAAACGAAGGAAATATTCCTTTAACGGGTGATTTGACAGTTGAAGTTCGCGATAATGAAGGCGCTGTCCTTACCGATCGAACTGCAAGCATTTCGCCATCTTCAATTAGCGGCCTTGCAATAGGTGAGTCAGTGGAAGTTGTTGGTAAAGTTTCAACCAAAGACAATTCAGTGGATGGCCGAATGAACTTAGTGGTTATCTTAACAACCTCGGATGGTGTTGTTATCGAATTCATGGCAGATACAAGTGTAAGCTCTCAGAAATCTTCTGGAGGCATTTTCGGGACTCTTCCTGCGTATGTTTCTTACCCTCTTGTTCTGTTGGCTTTGCTTGGGCTTCTCTACGGTGGTCGTAAATTAAAACAAAGCAGTAAGATGGATGATTATGGAACGGATTTAGTTGCACCGGATGCACACACAGATGCTGACCACCTCGGTACAAGACGTGATGAGGCGCTTGACATCAGTCATTCAGTCAATGACATAGCCTCTGGTGAAGTCTCCCAAGATGAAATCGCTGCAGCCTTAGCTCAGTCACTGAATATGCCGGCACCTGTGGGGAACGCTCCTGTTCCAGAAGGGCGCCCCCCAGCAGGACTTCCTCCAAAGGGATTGCCGCCAGCAGGACTTCCTCCTGCCGGTTTACCTCTTGTGCAAAGACAACCAGCACCTGCCAAGGTTATTCCACAATTGCCAGTACCAGTTCCTGTAGCCTCAGGTCCTCCACTACCACCTGGTGGTTTGCCAGATGGATGGACCATGGAACAATGGAACCATTATGGAGAACAATATCTTCAGCGCATGGGTTTGAACTGATACGTTGAAAAGGATGGGCGACAGCGATAAACCATGCTCAACATCGTTTTGTTCGGACCTCCCGGTGCTGGAAAGGGTACACAGGCACATCGACTGATGGATGCTACAGGATTGCCTCAAGTCTCCACTGGAGATATGTTACGTGCAGCAGTCAAGGCAGGAACTCCCGTTGGAATTGAAGCAAAATCATACATGGACGCAGGAGCTCTTGTTCCGGATTCAGTCATCATTGACTTGATTCGTGATCGTCTCGTTGAGGATGATGCCAAGAACGGAGTCATGTTCGACGGTTTTCCTCGAACAATACCACAAGCAGAAGCATTATCGGCAATTGTTGAGGTTTCAGCGGTATTGGCTATTGATGTTCCCGATGAACGCATTGTAGAACGAATCTGTGGTCGATACAGTTGCGGAAACTGTGGAGCAGTTTTCCACGATACATTCAATCCAATAAAAAATGGAATTTGTGAATGTGGATCATTTGTTGAAAAAAGGAGAGCAGATGATGTTGAAGAAACAGTACTTGCTCGTCTCGAAGCATATCATGCTCAAACATCCCCGCTCGCAGATTATTATCGCAATGCCGGAATATTCCATCTTGTTGATGGTGACCGTAATATAGACGTAATCACTTCAGATTTACTAGCAGTTCTTGGATGAGTGTTTGCCATGGGTCGCCGTAATAGACTTCATCGAGAAAAACGAAAGGCGCATGCCCTTTGGTCCCAAGGCCAACTTCTCAGTCTACTCAAAGACTCTTCCAGATACACTCCTGAACAACGTTCAAGATTTGCAGTTCATCTCGTGAAAATCTCTCGAAGACATCGAATTCGATTACCAAGTGAAGTGCGTGAAATTGTTTGCAGGACCTGTAATACTTTGCTTAGGTATGGTGATAATGCGAGCATCCGCTTTAGAAACGGTCATAAAATCCAAACATGTTTTTCTTGCAACTCAATTCGTCGAATACCATATCGACAACATTCAATGAAGGTGGAGGCATGAGCGTCCCCAATCATATCGTCCGTCAGGCTAAAGATGCCTCACTTCCAATTACAATGAGGGTCGGAAAATCTGGGTTGACAGACTCAGTTGTTGTTGAACTGGAAGGCCAATTATCGTCTCGTGCTTTGGTCAAAGTCAAAGTAAATCGTGGATTATACACTCGTGATGACCTCAAAACAGTTTGGAATATTATGGCTGAAAAAACAAATAGTAATGTTGTGTTTGTCCGAGGAAATGTTGCGGTATTTTGGCGGAATTGAACAGCGCCGTAACCCAATCCTCAAAGGGGGATTGTAGTTGCAGTAAGATATGGGCGGAAAAATCCTGTTCTCAAAGAGGCATCCTGCACAACTTGTTGCACTGGTTTCGCTCTTGTTTGTAGGCACAATGCAATTCATCAAATCGAGCCAAGCTGCAGGAGGCGGTGACGGAATCGATCTGACTGTCACTATTCGAGACGGGATGAGCGACCAAGCAGTTTTCGTTGGCCTTGGAATTCTCTTGTTCGTATATGCGCTTATCATTACTGAAGTCGTTCATCGAACATTAGCCGCAACACTTGGTGGCCTCCTTGCAGTCATTGCTTTGAATCATTATTCGGTCGAAGAAGCACTGAGCCTCAAAGCCGTTACAACAATGATCGATTGGGAAACAATCGGTCTTCTTCTGGGAATGATGGTCATGGTTGGTATCATTTCACATACAGGTGTGTTTGAATGGTTTGCTGTCCAAGCATACAAAAAGAGCGGGGGGGAAATATGGACTCTTGTTGTCATCTTGTGTGCTGTTACTGCAGTTCTCTCAGCATTTTTAGACAACGTTACAACGATGCTTCTTCTAACTCCAGTCACCATTAAAATCGCACAGGTTCTCGATTTGAAACCAATACCGATTCTCATTTCTGAGGTACTCTTCTCAAACATCGGTGGTGCGGCCACAATGATCGGTGATCCACCAAACATCATGATTGGTTCAGCAATGTCTCCTGATGCTATCAGTGGAAACAAAGACCAAGATATTGCCAATTTAGCCAATGACGGTGTTACGTTTAATGATTTTATCATCGAAATGGCACCAGGTATTCTCATGACTATTGTCCCGTCTTTCATGCTTATTCGTTGGTTGTACAAAGACGAATTCAGTGGCCGAAGAGATCGTGATATCACCGAACTTGAACGCCAATATGCAATCAAGGACGTACAAGGATTGAAAATCAGTGGAGCGATTCTAACACTTGTAATTCTTGGATTCTTCCTCCATCCAGTTATTCATCTTGCAGTCTCATGGGTTGCTCTTTCTGGTGCGCTGATCATGCTTTTGGCTACCAACCGTCACGAACTCGAAGAACCCTTGGAACATGTAGAATGGACAACCCTTCTTTTCTTTGCAGGTTTGTTTGTATTGGTGCATTCTCTCCAGTACATGGGCGTCATTGATTACATCGGTGAATATGTCGAGAAAGCAATCAAGTTCTTCCCTGATGATTATCGGCTAGCAGCAGCAGTTCTCATCATTCTGTGGGTCTCTGCTATTGCCTCCGCCTTTATCGATAATATCCCTTATACTGCTACAATGATTCCAATTGTCTTATCTCTAGCAGTTGAACTTAGTTTGGACCTCGGACCATTGATTTGGGCACTTGCCTTTGGAGCATGTCTCGGAGGAAACGGTACCCTAATTGGAGCCTCTGCTAACGTTGTTACCGCAGGAATGGCTGAAGAAGCAGGTTATCCGATCTCATTCAATGAATTTTTCAAGGCTGGTTTCCCAGTCATGTTACTTTCAACATTCATCGTATCATTTTACATGATTTTGGTCTATGTTGTTGGCGGAGAAGATGGTGCAACGACTTGGAAGATTGTTCTGGTCGGCATATCACTCATCGGTATTATAGCACAATATTCACGTGGAAGAGCCAAAGGTAAATCTCCTGCTGAAGCACTTGTGGATGACGATTTTGATGAACTTGTCACTAGCATCAAATCTGTGGTAATTAGCACTACGCCTAACGCAAGTGATGGCGAAGAATAAGCCCAAACAGGCGTTGGGTTGAAGAACATGGACTCTGAGGGTCCAATGGGTCATCATGAACGAATGTGGGGTATGTGGAATCTTATACCTCGCTGGACCCTCGTGTCCTGCTTGTGGTTCCCAGTTACGTGCACAAGGTCAGTCATACTCTGACTCAGATGCAGCGATGCCAACAGAAGTCCCTGGACTCGACGATGCAGCACAAGCGTGGTATGATCTTGAGGGTATAGAAGCTCCAGAAGAAGTTGAAGAAGATTCAACTTCATCGTTGCCCTTTGGTTTTGGAGGTGAATCCCAAACACATCTGTCACGTTTACCATTCGGCATTGGAAGCCATCCAGAAGGTATTCCATTTGCAATTTCTGAAGAGGAATATCAAACCTCTCAAGGAGATTTCGATTCACAAGAAGTACCATCTCCTAGCACTATCTCAGAGGATGAAATTAAGGAGCCTGTAGCAGAGGCAATTAACGCATCACCAGAAATTCCCGAAACAATTGCTGAGGCGCCTGATTTACCTACGATTGAGGAAGTGCCCCCTCCTGTTTCTTCTCCAATGCGAATCACAGCAATACCAATTGTTGAGGCTTCAGTTGATACCTCTGATTTGCCGGACGAATGGTCAATCGAATCCTTTGGGGGCAGCGACCAGATATTCACTGCAGAAGAAGACGTCGTCGAAGTGGTATTTTCTGACCTCGAAGATACAATTGTTCACGTAGAGCATGACGACGATAATTACCCTCAAGTTGATTCCGATTCTGTTTACTCAGAACAGTCACTCCAGCCATTTGATTTGCATCCTGCACAGGCACTAATGGTCGATGTTGGTAGTGATTCAGAATCGAGAGCCCTCTTAGAATCTGGATTCACATCGATTGGACAAGGCGACTGGCGTTCCGCTGCACGTTCATTTCAACAGGTTGTGGCACGTTATCCGCAAGATGCAGGTGCAATGAACAACTATGGAATCGCGTTGTTACAAGTTGCATCGAGCATGCAACATTCGAATGACCCGATCGAAGTGGCTAATTCAGCTACTCAATTTGAGGCGGCAATTCTCTCTCTACGAGAAGCAGTTCGTACTAACTCATCACAGCCTGAAACAATATACAACTTAAGTCAAGCATTGTTGTTGAGTGGGCGTGAAGAAAAGGCTCTGGCGTTACTTGATATGGCTGGAGATGAAAGCCAAAGCGAATCGAATTTTACAAATCTCAGAGCAGCTATTCTAGCCCAATTGGGGAGGTATGACGAAGCCAAGAGACTCCTCATACCTCTTCAAGAAGATAGATTAGTTTCTAACAACCTGCTCAAATTGCCTGCATTGTAGGGCAATTTCGCCGTTTGTGAAGAGAATATCAGCCGATTAGTCATCCGATTTATTCATATACTAATGGTAGGTCGGAAGGATGCTTAGCACCTCGGCAATTGCTGTCGGGGGAAGGGCTGAGGAGGACCATCCCTCGGGGAGGTGGTCTTCTGCGGAAGCCGAATTGGCATGAATTAGATACCGAAGGGTTACTCGCATGGTGTGGAATACATACATGTGATGCTACAACCCAACTGGGGGATCGCTCGGCTC
>NHFS02000029.1 GCA_002171315.2 Euryarchaeota archaeon TMED117
CAGGTGGAGGGAGTGAGGAGTAAGCCCCTTTTTGTTACCTTACGGCGATTGCATTCAACTTAGCATCCTACCTGTCCCTGTGCGTGCAGCATGAGCGGGACGATTTGGACTTGCTCCAGTGGGGTTGCTCGTTCCATCAACACTCAGGCAACCTCCGTCTTTCAACATCATTGTACACACCTGGTATCGTATCGTTTCTGTGGCATTGACCTGACCATTTCTGATCTTTCACTTCTGTGAACCACTTGCACTACGGAGAGGGGACTTTCCTCAGAGTCGAACTCTGTCAGCAATCCTCTCACTCCCTCCATGTGTCTGTGGACCCACTTGCATATGAATCCATCAGATTCACTGGTAAGGGTTCTGACCGACATCTGCAGATGATGTTTGAGCACCATATGGGCCCTGTTGAGGGGTCGTTTGTTGTTGAGCTAATGTTGGAAGTGAATCTTCTGCCTTCTGGAGTCGCTTTGCTAATTTCTTTTGATTAACAGGGCGACGTTGAGGTTCTGAACGCAATCCAAAGACGAGAAGTCCTACGAGTACAATACTCAGAATTCCAAGAATACCAAGCATAATCGGATTGACTTCAGATACAGTACCAAGGAATCCATCGCTTTCTGCTTCTTTCACTCTGAGAGTAGGGGTTTGAGCAGTCTCTCCACCCATGATTTGAACTTCAAGCCACATCGTTCCTGTACGTGTTGGAACCCATGTACTTTCGTAAACAACTGTAGATCCTGGTTGAACTTGCAACTGTCGAGCATCGACTCGTGTTCGAGCACCATTTGATTCAACTAATTCAAGAACAACTTGGACGCTTCCATCCGCATTTCCATTGTTGATGATGGTTGCAGTAATCGGAACTGAATCATCAACTCGAACTGTTCCACCATCCTTCAATCCTGGAGTCCCAACGAATTCAAAGTCTGGTACACGTTGTTCCAAATCCCATACATTGTACGGAGCATCAATGTCATTGAAATCTTCAGAGAATGCATTACCTGCCATGTCGGAACCTGTCACCCAGATTCTCAATTCTAACGAATCAGAACGTTCCGATTCGGAGATTAATTCGTCGATATCCAACGTGGCTGAAATTGGGATCAATTCACCAAATGCACGACCTCCAAGGAGCGTCATAGGCTCTGATCCTTCATACATTGAAGCTACGTTAAGTCCAAGTCCTGCAGGGTGAATCGAATAGTGAAGGGTCAAAGTATCTGGATTAAGTTGGGACAACTCACGAACTGAGAGTGTTACTTCAATCGATGACCAATCGGATTCAGCGATGGTGATATCGGAATCAGGTCGATTCAACTCCATGAGAATCGGAGCAGTATTGTCGACGAAAATTGTGGTTAGAGGACCATCTGCAAGGCCTCGCAGAACTGCGCCACTTGGAGGATTGTACATTGAAACAAACAATCCATGCTCTCCTGGTTGAGATGGAACGGAACGTCGATATGAGAAATTACCATGTGAATCGACAACGGATTCTTCACCATTGATTCTCATTAACAAATCCATTGACTGCTCGAGTATACGGTGACTACGATACCATACGATTTCACCTTCAAAAGCCATGGTTGATTCTGTGGAAGCCCATGCTCCATAAGGCGAAACCACTGTGTCGTCAATTGAAAGTGAGGTTTGGGATGTATCAAGGGTGATTTCACCACTGTAATGCCAGGATGAATCGTACAAAGGCACAGTTACGAACTGTCCGAGACGATCTTCAAGATACAAGGATGGAACTCTCAACATTGTTGGGTCTGGATCAAAGCCCCATTCGATGCTAAAGTTCACATTGAAGGTCCCTTGTTCTGAGAAGACATCATCTCCGCCAAGTACTTCACAGGATTCAACATCGATGTACACGTGATTGGTGTAACATTGTCCTGTATTTGAATTCCAATAGATTGTGGCTGGGTCTGTTGCTGTAGAACCAATATCTAATTCGATGTATTCGATATCAGTAACTCCGTTCTTATCCCAGATTGGAATTTGCAACAAGATTGCTTCTCCTGGATGCAACCATTCATCGTCATGTTGACCCCAAAGGAGATCAAATTCGGTACCGAGAGAAGGGGTTCCGTCTGCACGTAATTGAATGTTAAACAGAGGGGCGTAGATGTTTCCACCTTCGATCATGATGTTACCTGCACCATCAGCAACGGAGAGCCACCCTTGCACATAATCGCCTTCTGAAGCGCTCGATGTGTCCATTGTAAGCACAAACTCACCAGTACTTGCAAGCATGTTCTGTGGAGATTCTAACTCAACTTCTTGGACCTCATCTTCATCGATTTGCCCATCCATGTTTGAATCATCGAGCCAAGACCTCCATATCTTTGCCATGGCATGATGAGGAAGAGTTGGGTTATCTCCAATGATGAATGTCACTTCTGTTGCAGGAGATGCATCCCTATGATCGAACTCATCAATATCCATCGAGATTAACATCGGAGCAATCGTATCCATTGTAAACGATGCAATTGGATTTACCTCATAGGAAGCACCCTGTCCAAGCAGTGGAGTGACTTCAAGTTCCATTGTCAGGTTCTGAACAGTACTTGGTACGTTGTAAATAATCGATGCAACTCCATCAACAACCAAATTTGTTGACCCTTTGTCTTGTCCGTTTACAAGCAATCTTACCAGAGCTTGTCCTGTACGAGGGACTGCATCTGAAACACCCTCGAAGCCCAAATAAGCATGAACTGTTACGAACGTATTCGGAATCAAGAGAGCAGATTCAGCATCTGTTTCAATTCCAGATTGAGATTCAATGGTGAAGCGCTTCAATGAAACATCATTCTCAACCCCATTTGCATGACCCAATCCAAAGACGTGGTTGAGTGGAAGTGTTGGTCCAGTCGGACTGACAAGCATGACATTCATTGATGCATATGGCTCATCGTCCCATGTCATTGGCATTTGGAAACGATGAGTGAACTGGATGTATGAACCACTGCCGACCATACTAATTTCTCCACTGGAATCGATATCGCTCCATACCAAACTGTATCCGCTTTGCTGACAATTAGAAGTCGATGCACCTGAAAGTGGCAAAAGGACACTGCTGCATTGTACTGACGATGATGCTGATACACCTCGTAAACTCATGTCGATGCTCCAGCCATTATTTTTGACGTGTGATTCAGCATCACTTACTCCCAATGGAGACAAATCGAAGGTCGAATCCACTGTGATCCAATCTGTTGAAGGAGTGAGTGTATCAATTGGAGGAGAGATTGTAAGAGAAACCGGATTTAGTGTCGGTGTTGTAGAGATGGAATTAAGAGTCAGTTTGATTGAACCAGAAGACATCATGCGGACTGGAATTCGGAGTTCCTTTACTCCACCTATACTTACTATGGAAGAGAGTTGTTGGTTCATAGCTTGAACAACGGAAGATGTTGAAATCAGATTCATGTTTATTGCTGCATCGTATGGAGCAAAGATTCCACAGAGTGTGACATCAGCCGTTGACTGAGATGAGCCAATGGTGATGCTTACTCGAGCCATCGGTAATCCAAGGATACCACGATCATCAGCAGCATTGGACAACGCACTGTTCAAAGCACTTAGTTCAGTTTGTGAAAAGGAAATATGTAGAGCGTTTTGGAAATTAGCGAATCCTCTATTCGTCACATCCGAGCCTGCAATTTTAATATTCATATACGGAGATTTCATCTCGTTATTTGAATTGAGAGTAAAGGCAAAATCATTGATCCCAGCAAGGGGCAGAAGGACCTCAAACATTGAAGATGTACTCGGCGAGGATGTTATTGTTTGACAGAGTTGTCCTGTAGCAAGCCTGTTTTGGAATCCAAAGGAACCTGCATTCGCACTGTCGAGGCCCCAATCTGCAACGCCGTCTGGACCGATGTCGATTCGTAGTCCAGTGCTTGGGTTTGAACGAACTGTTTCAACATCAAAGGAATCAACTGAATAGGAACCACTTGAAGAAGTGAAACGGAATTGTACTGAATGACCAACCTCATCGAGGGTATCGTACCCTTCAAGTGGAACAGATTGCCATCCAGTATCATCGACATTGGCTTCAAGCAAAGGTGCTCCATTCGCAGTCACAGATGTTGAAAGGGCGCCAAAGCCATTCGAAATCTTGTACACAGGAGAAGTGAGTGAACCAGTTCCTGAAACAAGCCCTGTAGTTGCTGACCATGAAGTTCCTGCGAGTGTCCAATCATGTGTCGCAGGATTTGCGCTAAAGGATTCATGAATTGCACCGCTGATACCTAAACTGTGAATTTTAGGACCGCCAGATTGACCGGTCATCATGTGTGTTTGGAATCGAAGAGACGGTGTCGCTTCCCAATCAATTGCTCCGAGATCAACTTGCAAGTCGGTCATTTCAGAATAGCCAGGAACTGCAGTTCCAGTTGCTGCGTCAATAAGTGACCATTCAAAGAGAGAACCTGTTGGTATCTCTGCATCGATTACCATCAAACCGTAGGACGAAGGTTCACTCCCCAAAGTTGCTCCTGGACCAAACGGTTGCGAGGTCCAATTTCCTTCACCTGTGGAAATCCCCGATGCTTTTGGTAGGATTTCAACATCATCAATGTTCCAACCAGAGTATTGAACACTCGAATCAGTTCGTCCAATTCCAAAACGAACTTGGAGGTTTGAATTTCCTGAAATGTAGTTGCTTATGGTATAAGTGAGTGATGTGAAGGACCCATCGCTGACTGAACCAGTGTTCTGCCATATGTTGGTCCAAGAACCAGATGAACTCTTGATTTGTACATAAGCGTGGTCCCATGAAGAAGACTCAACGCCCAACTGGCGTTTGAATGTTAAATCCCATCCGCCCGAACAACCGCCACAATTCATAACTGGTGACGTCGCCCAGATTGTACTGCCCATGTTGTTCGGATAATTTCCGTTGTGGGAATACAATGTGTTGGTACCACTTGGAACAGCTCCAGTAATTGGCCTGCTGGATGTTGAAGTATCCTTTCCAATGAACCAAGCAGATCCCAAGGTCCATGTATTGGTACCCTCAAAGTCGAAACTCCAACCCTGAGGCAACAGTTGGAGGACAGAATTGTTGACATCCATGCCATCGTAAACAGCAGCAGAGTGATCGTAATCTGCTGGAGAATCCCAGACTTTTGCGGCAGTAACTGGAAGCACATTTTCATCAAGAGAAAGGTCGATTGAAGCAACAGCCTCCCCACTTGGGACATCGATTGAAATCGCGTCGTTTACACCATCAGGATAGGAACCAATACTGACAATATTGGATTGACCAGTAGGCGTAGCATTCGACACAACATTGTCTTCAAAAACGAGGTCCTGTGTGGTATTATCAACCAGTGGACTACCTAATGAAACCAGGAAAACTGACAGCAGCAGACCAGCGACAAGTACGTTGCGCCTGCGCCCACCCATGCCCCTCCCTAATCTTTCCACCCAAAAAGCATTCTTGCAACAAATCTGGCTGCTAATTCTAACAATCAATATCAACCGTCCGAAACAAGGGTGCACTATGAGCGACGCTGAAGCACTGAAAAAACTCGCAGGTGAAGCCGCCTGTTTGTATGTTAAATCTGGAATGAACGTTGGACTTGGAACGGGTTCAACTGTCAAATATACTGTCCTTGAACTTGGAAGAAGAATCCGTGAGGAAGGTCTCGAAATTGTTGGCGTTCCAACATCGGTTGCTACAGAACAACTCGCAAATGAAGTTGGAATTCCACTGGTTGAATTGGGTTCTGTTGCAGGCCTCGATATCGTCATCGATGGAACAGATGAATTTGACCCCCAGTTTCAACTGATCAAAGGAGGAGGAGCAGCATTGCTACGCGAGAAGATCGTTGCTCAACAATCAGCAGCAATGGTGGTTGTAGCCGATGGAAGAAAACAAGTTGATTGTCTTGGAGCATTTGGTATCCCAATCGAGATCACACCCTTCTCTTCGGATGTCACAGTACGAGCCCTCGAGGCTTTATTGAACTGTGATGTGGGTCTGCGTTCGAATGATGAGGGGTTGATTCATACCGATAACGGCAATTGTATTGCTGATGCAAACGTTGGTGCGACCATCGATGATCCCGTTCTCATGGAAGCTCAAATCCTCAATATCGCAGGAGTGGTTCAGGTTGGTTTGTTCAATGATATGTGTGATGTTGTGGTCTTAGCAAACAATGGAAAAGTAACGACATTAGTCAACCCTGCAGGTCGATTGTGAAGGCGGGCCTGACGGGGTTCGAACCCGCGACCTACGGATTAAGAGTCCGTCGCTCTACCTGACTAAGCTACAGGCCCACGCTGCCCTTAGCCAAGTTGTATTTAATCATCATGGGACAAAGTCGTCCCAGCATCCTCTCGCAATGCAGAAAGCGCATCTCCTGGTTTGCAAAGGATTGAACGCATGTTGGATGAATGACGAACTGCTTGAATCATGCTCGAAATCTTAGGACCCATCGATCCATCTGGAAATTGTCCCTCTGATAGGTATTTTTCAGCCTGAGAAACAGTCAATGCCCGATGTTGTTTTTGATTCTCAGAACCAAAATCAGTGTACACTGCGTCAACACCAGTGGAGATGATCAATGCTTCCGCTCCCAATTCTGAAGCGAGTAACGCAGAAAGGCGATCTTTATCGATCACTGATGGAATTCCTTTGAATTGTTTTTCTTCGTTCACAATCGGAATTCCACCGCCTCCTCCACAAATCACAACCGCACGTTGCTGTACAAGTGTTCGAATCACATCAATGTCAAGAACACTCATCGGCATAGGACTTGCAACAACACGGCGAGGTCCGTTGATTGTCGTGGCAATATCCCAATCTCGTACCATGACCTCTTCCGCACTCAAGATAGGACCAACTGGCTTTGTTGGAAGTGAAAAGGCCTCATCATTTGAATCAACAAGTACACGGGTCAACACAACTGCAGTTCGCTCTGGACGATGACGATGAGACAGAATGCTGTTGAGTTGAAGTGACAGTGTGTGTCCAATCATTCCTTGTGTAGCCGCAACCCATTCGTCCATTGTATGAATAAGATCTGAATCCATTGACATCAATGCTCCAACTTGTGGCCCATTTCCATGAGTTAGAACGACGGACCAATCAGCCTCGAGTAAATCCACGACATCGCTCATCACTTGTGCGAGAATCATTGCGTGTTCATCACCGGATGCACCTCCTGGTGGAGCCAGAGCGTTTCCTCCGATTGCATAGACAACTATTTTGGACACAGAAAGCAAACCAGCCTCGACATGTTTGATGCTTTCGCCGTTTTTATCAAACAGACGCACAAATCTGCATCTGTTTGAAAACTCCAGACTTCAAACATGATATGCTATGACATGAACGGAGGTTCATGGCCAAAGACATATGGATTGGAGACGTCCAAAATGGTGACCATGATGGCAAAGAAGTAGAATTGAAAGGATGGGTAAAGAGAACCCGTGGTTCCAATAAGATTCGATTCGTGGTTCTTCGAGACTCTACTGGAACAATACAGTGTGTTGCAAAGCGTGACGCCGTTGGCGATGAACAATTCGAAGCCATTGCTTCAGCACTGATCGAATCCTCTGTCATCATCAACGGAACAGTGAATGTTGATGAGCGAAGTGAAGGTGGACATGAATTGGTAGTTTCTTCAATTGAGATCATTGGACCAGTCGACCCTGAACGACCGTTTCCAATTACCGAATCTGCAATGAAGGCTGCTGATGGTGGAGAGACGGAATTCCTTCTCGACAATCGACATTTGTATCTTCGTACAGGACGTATGACGACAATGCTCAAAATGCGGTCTTCTGTTTTTGGAGCAATTCATGGTTATTTCAGAGATTTAGATTTCATTGAATATCAAGCGCCAAACTTTGTCGCAGGTGCTGTTGAAGGTGGTTCAACATTGTTCGAAGTCCCTTACTTTGGAAGAAAAGCCTACTTGACTCAATCATGGCAACTCTATGCTGAAGCTGCAATGCCTGCTCTAGAGCGTCTGTACACAATCGCCCCTTCTTTTAGGGCTGAGAAATCACGTACACGCCGACATCTTACTGAATTCTGGCATGCAGAAATGGAAATCGCTTGGGCTACAAACGACGAGGTTATGACTCATGGCGAAGGTGTGGTTCGACACATTGCAGCAACACTCCTTGATGAAAGAAGTACAGAACTTGAATCGCTTGGTCGTGATTTAGAACTCATCGCACGTTATGCGGACACACCATTCCCACGAATGCGTTATGATGAGGCTGTTGAAATCCTTCAAGCAAAAGGAGTTGATGTTTCATGGGGTCAAGATTTAGATTACTCCAAGGAGAAGATCTTGACACAAGATTTCGATGTCCCTCATTTCCTTACACATTACCCGAAAATCGCTAAACCATTCTATCATCGAGAAGACCCAACAGATGACAAGTATGTCCTTTGCCACGATTTGTTAGCTCCTGAAGGATACGGTGAAATCATCGGTGGAGGAGAACGAACATGGTCTGAAGAAGAAATCCTTGCTCGCCTTGCTGAAGAAGGAACATCTCCTGAAGCATACCAATTCTACATCGATACACGAAGTTACGGCGGTGTACCTCACGGTGGTTTCGGACTTGGAGTTGACAGAGTATGTTCCTGGCTTAGTGGTGCTGATCACATTCGTGAAGTCATCCCATTCCCAAGAGATTCTCGACGAGTTACGCCCTGAGGGTGAAGAATGACGACAATTGTAGCACTTGGATGCGGATTGGTTGGTGAATTTGTCGTTCAACGTCTCGTTGATGACGGACATTCAGTTGTTGCAGTCGACCTACACTTACCTGATTCTATCAAGAAGAACACTCAGATTAAATCTATAGAAGGCGATGCAAAAGAATATATTTCTACTCTAAAAGGTGATGAGATTATCATCAACATGCTCCCTGGACGAATTGGCCATGGTATTCGCAAAGACCTTGTTGTTGGAGGTCACAACATCGTTGATCTCGCATTCACAGCAGAAGATCCACAGCAATTGGATGAACTTGCAAAGAAACATGGGTCCACGATGATCTGGGACATCGGAATCGCTCCAGGATTGTCCAACATGCTCTTAGCACACGCTCAAAGAGAACTCGGTTTCCTTAACAAAGCTACAATCCATGTCGGCGGGAATCCAACTGAGCCAGACGAGGAGTGGTCCTACATGGCTCCTTTTTCACCATCTGATGTCATCGAAGAATACACGAGACCTGCTCGAATTCTTAGAGATCAAACAGTTGTAGAAGTACCGGCTCTTACGGAACGACATCAGATTGATGTTGAAGGAACTGATGGAATGGAAGCATTCCTAACTGATGGATTGAGAAGTGTCCTCGATACAATCGAGGCCAACGATATGGCAGAATACACAGTTCGTTGGCCCCAGCATATCGACAGGTGGATTGCAGAAGGCCATTCCACCCCCGAAGAAGATCTTCTCAAAGCCTGGAAATTTGATTCGAACAGAAATGAATTCACTTGGATGAAAGTCTACTGTGAAAGCGAGCAGGATTCAAAACAATGGATCGTCGCAGACTATGGAAAAGATGGAAATGGATCTATGGCACGTACAACTGGATTAGTGACCTATGCACTCGCGTCGCGCTTTGCTACATTTGGTACAGAAGCATGTGGACTTACAACTGGAGTCCATCCACCTGAAAATGTCAATGAAGAAACGCTTAACGCAGTACTTGAAATCTTCAACTTACACGATGTAAACGTGGTTTCATAACATTGGCTCATCACATTCAGGACAAGGCATTCCTGGAATAAATTCTCCTAGGAGAAATCCACAGTTTGTACAAATACTTGTCAGAAAGTCATCGATGTCGCTCATGATTATCAATCAACAGACTACTATTTTATTCTAAAGGTGATTGTTCTGCACTCGATTTTGATTTAATGAATTTGAAAAGGATTCTTGAGAAGATCATTGAAGCAATGAAGATTAGAGCAGTCGCCCACCATGGTGCATCTGTACTCGTTGCAAAGAAATAAGCCACCAATAAAATCCCAATGCCATAAACAGCACGAAATGCTGAATAGAGCATGAATGATTGAAAAACAGGGTTATCACGCAATCGTGAGAACCAAGAATCTCCCTCCATGTTGGCACCTGGCCAATCTAGATTTCAAGACTTTCTAAAGAAAAAGAGTCCAAAAATCAGTAGAAGAATGATTCCTCCACCGCTCGCATACAACATAGTTTGATCCGATTTAACATCCAAAACATCCTCGGATTCTTCAGACTGAGGCTCTTCTGTAGGATACTCAAGTAGTTTCAGAGTAAGGGTAACACTGCTTTTTTCGCAACCTGAATTCTTGCATTCATAGTCAGACATAGCATAGATGTCGATGGTAAAATATTCTGTCAAGAAACCGTTTTCGAGAACAGCTGAACTTGATGAAGTCGAAGGGGTCTTAAGATTGAAAAATACAATCTCAGGTGCCCCTTGAGGATCCATGTTCACTGAATTCATAGGGAAAGAGATAACGAATCCGGCTTCTTCAAGCATGTCTAGTGAGTAATCTTCGATACCAATTTTTATCATATCATTGCCATTTCCGTGATTGAATAACTTCAATTTAACCTCAAATACGACATTCACATCAAATTCCACATATGCCTCACTTAATTGCACATCACATTTGCCAAATTGCAAAATATCAATCATAATCGAAGAATCATCTTCGGCTACATTTGGAGGAGGAGCTCCGTTCATTTCGACAACTTGTGCATTTACGATTGATGTGATGGCTTGCTTCAGCATATTTTCCTCTGCTCTGTATGTGACTTGAAAGTCAAGGTCTTCACCTGGACCCACCGTTACCGAACCTGGGGCAGAATGAGCAAGATTAGAAGCATTGACTGTAATATCAATCTTCTCTTGATAGACTGTTGGATTTGATACTGTACAGGTTGCTGTGCCTATGCCACTTAATCCAGGAGATACCTCGATGGGTATCAATTCATCACATTCAATCGATACTGAGGCTGTTGGTGATTGGGCGGCAACAGGCATCTCTGGGGGCATTAAAGATACAATAACCCCCGCCATTACCAACCAATGTAACACATATCGCATATCACCCCTAGTAACTGGAAGCACAAAAAGGTGCAACCTGCCAAGCAGCATTCCTTAAAGCGAATTGAAGTGGTTTCGACATGAGTCTAGAACCAATGAAAGATCTTTCTCACGAATTACTTCGTTCGCATAAGGAATGGGGCGTTCATCCCATGGATTGAAGCATATTGCATGTGCTGCTTCCTCAAACATTCCAATATCTCCTGCTGAATCGCCAACTGCAATGATGCGGTTTGAATCGACTCCAAGTCTCCTTTGAAGCATACGGACAAGCGCTCCTTTACCATCCATTTGAACTTGATAACGCCCAAAATCAGCAACTGGCAATGAACCATCTGCATTTTCAGAACCTACAAGCCAACCATTTGTAAAAACATGCAATCGCGTATCATAGCCATTTGCAAGATGTTTCGAAGTATGTCGATCGATTCCACCCCAACGTCTCTTCCACTTACTATCGCTTGGGAATAGAGCAGAAATATCTCGAGCAGTTTGTTGTAAGCCACCACTTACTATGGCTACATGGTGGCCATCATTGAGTAATTCTTGAATGAGAAGTTTGTAATTTTTCATCATAGGCATGCCTTCCATACAAGCACGTAAGTCCGCATCACTTATTGGAAAACCATGCTTCTCTAGCCAACTATCTTTGATGAGAGCTACATCGAGTTTAATCCAATCCCACTCATCCAGAAGTCCTTGATTGTACAATTCAAAGGATTCATCATTATTGATTCCTAAATTATCATAGACGAATTGCCAAGTAGAAAGATGATCGACTAAAACACGGTCCATATCCAAACAAATCAATCCAGTCATGGAATCACTCCTTGTTCGGCCACTCATATTGGGCTTGTATTTGCTCGACTTGCTTCCCCATGATGTAAAGCATCAATGCAATCATCATAGCAAAGAGACCAAACAATGTCATGGCAATCGTTGCAAAGGTTACGCCAAGTGATTCTGTTGTTAATTCGGTAAAGGTATCAACAACACCTCCTGAGAGACGGTAACCAAGAATAAACAACACCAAACCAGGAATACCGAATAAGAAGAGAGGGTGTCTTGATTCGATCATCCACATGAATAACTGAGCAAAACGGGAAGCTGTTGCAAGTGATTCACGTTGAGGAAGCGTAGGAAGGGCTGTTGATTGTACAATACGGACACGTAGATCAACCGATAGATCATGTGCAGTATTCGATATTGATGATTTTGAAAGTTCGATAAGGCCATCGTTACTCAATGATGCATGTTGATATCGTGATTCAAAAAGAACACTTTCTGATGGGCTTTCGGCATCGCCTGAATCTGAAACTAAGCCCACATACACATCCCATCCTTCTCTTGAACGATTGAGATGAAGAGGAAATTCTCTCAAGGACCAGTCTTTGTTTACGTTGATAATAAGATAATTATCTGCAGGTTCGAGATCTGAATCACGGATGAGTTTAGAGATATGGAGTAAGTTATTGTCATCTGTTTCAAGCAATGTACAGCCTATTTCTTCAACCAGAATTTTGGTTTCGTCTTCTGAACCGAGGTCAATAAAGACAACATCGTCTGTCACTTGCCTTGCTCGAGTTAGAAAAGATACGACTCGAAGTTCGATATCTTGACCGATGCCAATTACTCGCAAAGTGCCTTTAACCACAACCACTGGTCGACGTCCTACCTTTCAATACTCCCTCACGTAGGATGAAACAAAACCCCTTTTGTGGACGAACGATTGGAACGTACATGCTGGAAGGACAATACATCGGTGTTGTCATCCCTGCACGTAATGAAGAGGAGCATATTCAAGCAGTTCTGGAAACACTGCCAGAGTGTGTCGATATGGCTGTTGTCGTCGATGATGGTTCAACAGATGAAACCTCTCAACGTGCAACATCAGTGAAAACTCCGTTTGAGAAAATCATTCTACGGACAGATGGAATCGGAGTTGGAGGGGCAATAGATCGAGGCCATCAACACCTCCTCAAAACACTGCAGCATCCATTCATTAGCGTCGTTATGGCAGGAGATGGACAAATGGACCCAACGAATATGCATTCATTACTTCAGCCAATCTTGTCTGGAAATGCGGATTTTGTTAAAGGAAATCGAATGATGACTGATACAGACATTGAACAAATGCCATCAACAAGACGACGTGCATCTCGAATTTTAGGATGGTTGACAACATTAGCGAGCGGAAAAAAAACAACTGACCCTCAGTGTGGATATACCGCTTCTTCTTCCACATTGCTTCAACAATGGAATTGGAACAATTCATGGAGTGGCTATGGGTATCCAAATTATTGGCTTATACATCTCTCATCCCAAGGTTGGAACATCAAAGATGTACCGGTTCGAGCAGTTTATGGAAGTGAAATTTCTGGAATTAAGCCAAGACGTTTCTTTTTCAGTGTAGGATTCATGATGGCAAAAGAACATCATAAGCGCTGCTTTCAACATCTGAAAACCTCACCGCTTATGTGGCTCGCATTTGCAACATATATCCTCGGATATGTGAGCATATTTTGGGCAACGATACATCCGTTAAGCATTCTAGCACTCCCCCTATTTTGGTGGATTTCTCATCGAGTCGATCGACTCGCTATGCACCGATATGATGGTGGGCGTACCAAGATTTGAACTTGGGTCCAAGCGTCCCAAACGCCCGAGTATAGGCCAAACTAACCCATACGCCCTTA
>NHFS02000038.1 GCA_002171315.2 Euryarchaeota archaeon TMED117
AATACGGTCAGAAGGAGTTCGTATTCCAGCTCGTTTCCAAGTTCGAACAAGTCCATCCCAATTCGCCCACTTCCATAATCCTACAATTCCCGCTGCACCCATGATGGCGACAACCGGAGTTGCGTTGAAGAGGAAACGAGCAGCAGTCCATGACATGTAGGAAGCAGCAAAGATCCAGATTCCAAACACCAGCGATATCTGACTTCGTTGGCTGAATGTCTTCCATAGACAGATGAGTCCAACAACCAATGCAAGTACAAACACAACAGGTCCGAAACTTGCAAACATGTATCCACGGTCAGGAGCATTTGCTTCAGCAACTGTTCCGAAAATCTTGGTCTTTGTGAAGTATCCACTTCCTGTAAAGAGAACATCCCAAGCGTTGCTTACATCTGTGAGTTTCAAGACGTACAGAATTGCAAAGAAGATGGTTGCTCCTGTAGCAAGAGTACCTAGAACAAGCAGCCATGGCTTGTCTCTAAATCCAGTTGTGATGTACATAATGACAATTGTGAAGAACAGAATGTAGAGGAACGGTTGCAATCCTGTGCCATCGAGAACCAAGTTCATTTGTGGATGCGCATAGAATGGTAGAGCAATCAACAGATTGGTCAATAACATGGTCAGGAAGAGCGTACTGAGGATTGTAGAATCTCTTCTGCGGAACATGTTCAATGCAACTTGAGAAGCATATGCAAGGAAGAGAATTGCAGGTCCAACGACGAACCCTTTCCATCCAAGACTCGCCGCTCCGAATGCAACACCTGCCAAAACTGCGTTTGACATAGCATACTTTCGCTGTTGAGCAACTGCACCCATTGCACGAAGCATATCAAGAGGATGAATCGAAGTGGTTCGAACAAGCCTTTCAGAACCCGCGTACTTGACTGCACGCAGATAGAACATGAATCCAATCGCAATGAAGAGCATAACGAACGAATCGTGGTCCGCCAATCCCCAAGTTGAGTGAGTTACGTGAGCAGGCATGAATGCAATCAACCAAGCTGCAATAACTCCAGTTGCTTTTCCGAAGTGATCCTTTGCAATCGTTGCTACTGGAAGAATTGTAAGAGCACCGTATACAGCAGGAAGAGCAAGCATACTCCACCATACAGCGTTGGCTTCACCGACAAATGGTTGAAGTGCCATGGCACCAAGTGCTAGGCTCCACGAGAACAACGGAGGTCGAGGATTGATTCCACCAATTGGATAGAATCGATCTGCGTCGTAGACAAGGTGAGCGTTCTGTGCGAGAATGTAATCGACAACGCGCTTCATGTACCAAGGGTCAGAACCGCCGGTCATATCGAAACCTTCTGTTCCTGCTGCGTACATTGAAGGAACAGCATACCACTGTATTCGAATCACAAACCCAACAATAAATGCTACTGCTGTAAGCAAAGAAGCCCAATGTGCATTCCAGAATGCACGCGCACCACTAGGGCGGTGCTCTTCTCGATTGGACCAGCCACCGTACTTGTCATGGTTACCAATCATTGAGATTGCAACACCGATAAAGAACGTGATAGCGAGCCAGATTAGCGGGGACCAAGAGTCGTTAAAACTTTCATTTTCCCAGAACCCTGATTCGTACCAGGAACCAACGAGGTACAGCATCCAAAGTGAGGAGATCGTCATTGCACGGGTAAGCCAACGTTCTGCAACCATACCTGAAACGATGATAGCCACAATACCTGTTAGAAGTGCTGGCCAATAACCTGCATATCCGTTTGCCTCGACACCTGCAAGACCACCGAGTTTGAGTCTGTCTGCAACAGAGCCTTGGTCGAAATGCCAGATGGTGAGCATGTGAGCAGCAGCCCAAATAACGAGCGCAATTTGAAGGGGAAGTGCATTTCTATTCCATGCACCTTCCTTAACTGTTCCATAAGCAAACCATCCTTTCTCGGATGCAGGGCTCAATAATCCACGTCCTGCAACACCTATTGCAAGTCCGAGAATCGGGAAGATTGTCAACCATGTAAAGAAGACGAATCCAAGAGCCGTTTTCTGGAATGAATCCACATCAAATGTTTGGCCGTTTGGGAAGAGATACTCGCTTGGGAGATACTCTGCCACTGCAACTGCAGCAGTGATATCCATTGCTGAATGTACACCGACACCTGCGAAGGTGAGCATAGTCATCCATTCATGTCGGCCTCGTGCATCGAGTAAATACCCAACAAAGGTGACGACGAAGAACGTGAAGCCTGTGAACGAATCGATGTATTGCTCGATAAGTCCTGAACCAACAAGAGAAATGACAAACATAGCGAGGGAGATTCTTGTTTCTGTCATTGAAGCTGGAAGGGTACCGAGTTGACGAAGTACACGTGGTGTTACAGCAAGTAATCCTGCTACACCAGTGGCGATGATTGGCATCAACGCATTTTCGTTCAATTCAACATCGATCGACATAAGTCCGTCGACGTAGTTTGCTAGTATTGCAATAAGCACTGCAAGTGGGGCGATAAGCCAACCAAAAACAGGCCTTTGCGAGGTCTTTGATACCTTTTCCATTTTTTTCCCTCATAGGATTGCTCGACAGCAGCAATGCTGGAGCACTTCGCCCACTTTCGACCCTCTTTTAATCCCTACTATGAATAAGCCTTCAAATTCAAGCAACACAATGGGATTTTTTTTCTCTCACAAAGCACGATGTCCGATGTCCTTTCGATGATGTGAACCTTGGAGAGAAATCGCTTGCATTCGTTGATATGAACGTGCCCTTGCTTCCCTCAAAGAGGAAGCAATTGCTGTCGTTGCCAGGACCCTTCCGCCGGTCGAAATGAGTTGATGAGAATCATCTCTTCCCGTCCCCGCATGACTGACCCATGCCTCATCATTATCTTCGCTGATCTCTGCTCCTTGAATGACTCGTCCTTTAATCGCAGATTGAGGATATCCTTCTGAAGCAAGAACGACGGTTAGGCTGTGTTTATCATGGAATGAAATAGCATAGTCTTGAAGAGAGTCCGTAGCAGCCGAAAACAACAATTCTCCAACATCTGATTCGATGAGAGGGAGAGTTACTTGACATTCTGGGTCACCAAAACGAACATTGAATTCAACAACATACGGATCTCCGTGTTCATCAATCATCAACCCAACATAGAGAACACCACGATAAGGAACATCCATTCCAGACAAACTTTCATGCATTGGCTCAACGATTCGTTCCAGCACTTTTTGATGAATTGTTTCAGTGACAACAGGCGCAGGGCAATACGCACCCATTCCTCCTGTATTCAATCCCTTGTCCCCATCCCAGACTCTTTTATGATCTTGACTTGGAGGCAGACAAATAAATCCAGATGCATCCATTACAACCAGCATACTCGCTTCTTCACCGGGTAAAAAGGACTCTAACAAAACATGCCCATCGGTTTCTATCGAATCTTTGATGAATTCAATCGCTTCTTGGTAATCTGTGGTGACAACAACTCCTTTCCCGCCAGCAAGAACATCTCTCTTGATGACCCAAGGATTGTCAGAGTATGAATCAAGAGCAGATTCAAGATCTGTTGAAGAATCGAGCACGAGATAATCAGCAGTAGGTACATTCGCTCGATGCATGGCTTCTTTCGCAAACCGTTTTGATCCTTCGAGTTCAGCATGAAGTGCTTGAGGTCCAAAACAAGGAATCTGATGCTCCAGAAGAATATCCGCTAATGATTCACAGAGTGGTGCTTCAGGACCAACAACAACGAAATCCACACGTAAATTTCGAGACAAATCGACAAGCCCTGAGATGTCAGATGCTGATATCGAATGATTCGTTGCGTAATTCATGGTCCCTGCGTTTCCTGGAGTGACATGGACTTCGTCGATGGATTTTGATTCGAAAAGCGACCTGCATAGAGCATGCTCTCTCCCACCGCCTCCTACGACCAGGACTGACTTACCCATAACCCGACGCAATATATCAAGGCTGATAATTCAACCGCAAAAGGGAGTTCACAACAAGAGGCTTCATGTGCTTTATTGAAATCCAATCTTTCATGAGCAACGTTGATGCAGCCACTGAACTCGGTTTTCTTTCTCTTGTCTTGATGACTCTTTGGCTTTATTTGCCAGGATTTATTGCCAATACCTTTGCGATGATGTGGGGTAAATGGCTTCCAAAAACAGGTTACGGACCATGGCCAATCGATGGTGGAAGGTCTCTAAAAGACGGGAATCGGATGCTTGGCGATGGGAAAACCTGGAACGGACTTATTGGGGGATCACTCACTGCTGGCTTGTTGTGCGTACTTCAACTAGCCATTGTTGGCACAGAATTTGACGGCGCCGCTATCTTTGCAAGTCCAATCATTGGTTCAGAAGAGGCCTGGTTTTCAATTGGAAACGATTGGGTTACAGCCTACATATTGGGATCATTCCTCGGCTTTGCTTGCTTATTTGGTGATTTAACAGGTTCATTTTTCAAGCGTCGGCAAGGCTTGAAGCGAGAAGGGGATGTTTCGTCCAAAGCGCCACTACTGGACACACTACCTTTCGCAATCATGGTCTTCCTCTGGGGCCAACTCTTTTTGGGAGATTCGCTCCTAGCTTCTGGTGAACTCATCTATCCAATGCTTGCAATAATTGTCATCACACCAGTACTTCATCGTGGCTTTAACCTGATTGGATATGCCATTGGATGGAAGGATGTTCCTTACTGATGCAGGCAAAGCATTGATGATTCAATACATCGTGGCCAAACCATGCGAACAGCAAGCGTATTGACAATTTTGATGATGATTCCCATCCTTTTTGCAGGTGTGACACTGGCATCACCACCTACAAACGGAACAACAACAACTGTCTCTGATTCCCAAACATGGAATGGTGGTAATTTCAACGGAGATGTTATTGTTGCAAGCGGAGGCGTGCTTACTTGGACTGGTGAATCTCAAATATCAACAGATTCTACAATAACAGTCGAAGAAGGTGGAACACTCAATCTCGATCATGCTGAATTAACAGGACAATCTTCGGTCTCGACACTTCTTATCTTTGATAATACCAACATTGTTATCGATGAAAGCATCACGGATACTGAGGCAATAATGACCATCCATTTCAGCATTAACGTACCGCAGGAAGCCTACTTGAATTTGACCATAGATGAAACAACAACCAATGAGATTACTGGAACGTCCTTTGATACAACTGTTGATTTGAACGATGAATTTTCAATCGTAGTCGATCACCATTACCCTCTTCCTTTTGGAATAACTCATATCGAACTATTCCATTCAAATGCTGAACTGTTAACGATTTCTGCCGAACAATTCACCCAAAGTGGAGGAAGTCTCTCTTGGAACCAACCATCCTTCCATATCTTCAATCATGGAACTCTTGTTTCAGAAGGATCGACACTAATGGGTGCAAACATTAGTTGTGAACATCTATGTCAATTTAATGATTCATCTCTCATTGGAAGTGGCCCAATCAATGTTGCTGATCAAACCCATATCGAGGTCAATAATTCAGTGATTTTAGGCTCGAGAACAGACGAAGACATCATCGTACATGATCAAGCCACAATTGACTATCAAGGAACAACTGGGACTGGAGGCTATACTGACGCATGGATTCGACTTCTTTCCAAGAGGGAGATTCACGTCAACGCACAAGTAGCAACGGTAGTAGCAACAGGAATTGGTTACAATAGCAACACAATCAATACAGTCATCAACGGCGAATCAGACCAAAGCACATGGTTTGTTGACCTCGGAACAAGCGAGAGCAAGAGAATCGTTGAATGGGTTGATGGTTCGGGTGAATACAATCAAGAAACTGGAACGATCAAAATTACTGTTGAATCAAACTGGGGCGACTTTATGGCCGATGCATCACCACCAAAAACCTCAATTGGATTTGTCAACATTACATACCCATCACTGAGCATCGATAAAATTGAACCAGATTCAGTGACTGCAAGTACCGGAAAAAGTCACTATGCAATGATTACAATTTCAAACACAGGTACTGTAACTGCAAACCCGAATGTCCGTTGCTATACCAACGGAGAAGAGGCAGATACAACAGCAAATACAGGCAATTGGGAAGTTGCCCCAGGAGAATCCAAGGACGTACCAATCACATGGTGGCATTACACCGATGAAGCGACAACATTGAATTGTAAATTCTTGTACCCTGACGTTCTTGAAGCGGTGAGTGATTTAATCGCCGATGAGGCAGGTCAAACATCAAGTGAAGTATCTTGGACAACTGCTGAAGAAGTTGAGGAACTTCCTGTCCTTTTGTATGCCATTATTGTAGCCATTGTCGTGGGATTGGGTGTCTTTGTAGCATTGGGTTCACGCCGATTACAGAAGAAAGAGTACTTCGAGTCTGAAGAAGTATACGACGATGAAGAGGGAACAGAACAATCGGAGGCATCCAATGAAGAAGAACTTGAAGATCAGACTTGGACAGATGCTGATGGAAATCCTGTCGTGTCGGTTAAAGAAGAATAATTTCTTCCATGATTGATATGGATGTATCAAATCCAATGTTGTAATAGTTTATTCTTGATATTGAATATTCACAATGTATTCCTCATCTAATAGGTAAGCTGAACATCAGAATTTGTTGCAAGAGCAATTACTCCGGGAGGGCCGCTCCATTTGATTTTATCATCTGCAACAATGAGAGCGCCATCTCCTTCACTGTGTCCTAGAGTTGCTTTTACAGAAGCAAATGAACAAAAGAGCGTTGCCTTGGAAATAATCGCATCCATGAATCCAGAGACCATCTTTGAGTCAGCCCCTATTTCTTTATCCAATTCTTCGATGTATCCTCGATCCAATAATCGAGTACCTGAAGCTGCAAAAAACACACTCACATCATGCCCATCGTTGATGGCTTGCGCTACACAAGCAATACCAACAATTGTCTTTAATGTGTCATTCTTTGGCTCGGATACAAATTTAACAAAAACGCTCTTGCTCATAGTCTTACCATTGAAAGATATCACTTAATTTCTTTCATCGAAGGTCCGAGTCAAACAAATCGAAGTTTGTTTAGTATATTTCGGGAATATCGAGTTCCCGCAGTTTTTCCTCTTCCTTTCGGCGTACCCATCCATGCAATACGAGATAGAGGATTAGAGTCGAGATTGATACTGCGTTGATGACCAAGTGCAGTTCACTGGATGCAAAGTCCTTTTCCCACCAAAGATAATTGTTGTAGATCAATCCAACAACGATTGCTAAGGATACACTGCCTCCCAAGAGAAGCATCAGCATCAATAGGTACATCAGTCCCATTAATCTCTTACTTCCAATCGTCGTAATTAATTCCTTCCAAAGTGGTTAGTGTTTCTCTTACGAATGCTTGGCAGGATGTTTGTTTATGTTGTGTTCATTCGTTTCAATCGCTATTGGATTGAATAGGAACAAAAAACCAGTCGAAAGTATCCATGTTCAAGAATGAACTTCATCAGCATGACTCGTATGTCCGAGCATCTTGTCCACCATCATTCTCGTTGTATTGATCAAAATTAAGTTCCCAAGACATTCGGGATTCAACGACCAAGGCAGCGTCTGTATAGTATGAATTTGTAATCTTAACTTCAAATGTGTAACATCCATCCCCGTCATAGAAGTCGTCTTCATGAAGGAAAAGAATACCATTGTCATCCGTTGAGGTACCGCCCATTCTTAGCCAAGTAGTCATTTCTCCGTTCTTGAATTCACCGCCAGAGTTGTATGAAGCAGCATATCCATCGACTGCAACAGTTGGATGGCTCCATTTCTTGGTGGTTCCCTTCAGAACAGAGAGTTCGAGAGTGTAATCTCCTTGAACGATTCCAAGAGTTCCAGCATCCTCTTCACCAGTAGACATGCTGTGAAGGCCACCATCAAGAGGTTCGTGATCGTCAGGCATAATTCCAGCAAGAACGTCAATAATCAGACCATCAATGACAGTCGTTGTAGTTCCTTGTTGCCCACTACCTGAATTTTCCGTGGTCATGTGATCTTGTATTTGCACACCTGCATGGAGAACCTCCCGAGTAGTAAACCCTGTATTGAGGTCGATTACAGAAGTCGTTCCTTCCCCGTCATCAACAACCAATTGATAATCGACATTTGATGAGTCTGTACAATAGATGCATGTCTTGCTATTTCCTTGGAAGAAATCTTCGACTGGAATTTTAAATCGAACACCATTGTCACCAAGCGATTTTGAACCAGACCAAACTTCTGTCTCAACTCCAGTGGAGGGGGAAATGGTATTGATCGTAGCAGTGGCTTCATCGATACCCCCCAAGACCTTGAATGAGAGTTCATTATCTTCTTCATCATATTCGAGTTCTGAAATAGCAAACGTTTCAGGTGCCCCAATGAAAAGGCCAATAGCATAAGGGCCGGTGGTTAGAAGAATTGCTAATACTCCAGCAATCCCCATCTTAACAGGATTTACTCCTTCTTCCGATAGAGCTTGGCCCCCAAACAATGCGCCAATCCCTAGAACAAGAACGACAAGGACCACGATTAGTCCCCAAGAACCGCCTTGAAGTGAAAGTAGACCGCCGATAACAATGATGATCCAGCCACCTGTTTTCAGCATGGTTGGTATATCGGGTCCGCCCCCTTCATGGACAGCAGGTGTAATACTGACTGGTTCAGACGTTTTGACTTCAGTTTCGGCTTTTTCTTCAGTAGCGTTAGCCTTGCTTAGTAGTCCACTCATTTGCTCATCTCATATATTCGTCGCATGGGGAGGTTAAGAACCCAACCCCGATACGTGCGGGGATACGATGGTTTTCGGCAATTATAATCCAGGAGCGGCTTCTCGCCATTCCTCTTCTTCATCTTCGGATCCTAGGAACCGTCGACCAGCCACTGCAGCCGCTAGTGCAACCATTGAGAGAGCAGGAATGATTTCGAAGCCTGGGAGATACACTCCACGGACGTAGATTGTAATCATCTGTGATTCACGGTCACATCCACCGTTCTTACAGGAGAAATCAGACTCTGCATAGAAGTCGAGAGTATGGTAAGCATCGGTCCATCCTTGTGTCTTAGGTGTTCGAATCTGGATTCGAACCTTAGCAGGAGCAACCATTGGCTCAACGTTAACCTTACTGATTGGGATGTTGATGTTGAATCCTGCATCTTCGAGTTGTTCTCGGGAGTTCTCAGAAATACCGACCTTCATGAAATCGAATTGATTTCCGAGATTGTAAACCTTGAATTCAAAGTCTTTGTCGGTCTTTGGCATCAGTTGAACGAAAGGCTCGACTGCTTCAACTTGGAGAAGAGCGAATTGAGTGATTGAAACAATCATCGAAGCACCGGATGTAGCAACGTTTGCTGGAGGCAATCCGCTGATCTCTTGGACACTTCCTTGAACAACCAGACTTCGAGCCTGCATTGTCATGAATGGTTGTGCACGGACAACAACTTGGAAGTCCTCTTCGCTGTTTCCACCGACATATATGTCACCCGGAGCTGCGGCAGCAAGCCCATCTGACGTTACTGAAAGAGCAATCTTTTCGATGTAAGCAGTCGGGTTTGAAGCGGTACAAGTTGTGAATCCAACGAGTGTGGAACCAGGCTTGACGTCAACCTTGATTTCTGCAGGAGCGCATGTTATTGAGACCGCTGCAGTTGGTATTTGTGCTTGAGCAGGGACTGCAACAAGCAACATTGATGCTAGGTAAAGGGTCAAAACGCAAAGTGTTCTCTTAACTCCAGACATTGTGCTCACTAACTCAACCCACTATACCGCCCCTCATAACCATTTTGCCGGTAAGTGCATGTATGGAAGCAGAATTGGATAGGGAAAAAAGTGGGCCCGAAGGGATTTGAACCCTTGACCGCCCGGTTATGAGCCGGGTGCTCTAACCAACTAAGCTACAGGCCCGATGATGCATGCTGGGACATGAAGTTCATGAGTCTGCCGAATCAAACATTGCCAAGGATGACTGCGAAGGCTTTGTTTTTGAGCGAACCAATGCTTCACACTCATCTCGAATCTCTTGAGGGACAAAAACCAAGATCTGTTCATCGGATTGGGAAAGGGAACGAATGAGTGGAGAATGCTCTGCTGCGTCCCTCCCATCTTCAAGAATAATCCCTTGCTCGTAAGGCATGTAGCCTCTTTTCCGAATCGAGGCAGTGATTAGATCATGTTCTGGATCATATCCTGCGGCTTCTATGAATTCTGCAACTTCAGATTGTATAACATTAAACATCTCGGAAGTGAGTGAAGCAATTCGTAGTGATTTGTGATAATCTCTACGAGCCATTAATCGAGAGGCATAATTGGAAAGAATTTCATCCGATTCTCTTGAGAAACGACTCATGGCAACCTTCACGTGAGAGTCGTGAATTTCAGCATATTGTTCTGCAGTAAGTGCATCATTAAGCAACATGTGCCCCACTTCTACACCAAGGCTAAGTTTGCCCTGAGATGCGAGAATCCTAGCACGAGATAACATCCTCACGAGATAGGCTTGTGTCAGCATGTTTACTTTGTGAAAATATACTTGATTGTACATGTGATAACGTGTAACTAAATAGGCTTCAATTGCAGGCAGACCCCACGATTTGACATAGAGGCGACCTTGATCGTTTACCCTCAACGCTCGAATAACCCTAGCACTGTCAAATCCTCCAATTTGAGCACCAGTATTAGCCTGATCCCGTATCATGTAATCCATTCTGTCAACGTCCAATTGGCTGCTTATGATCTCTTTCAAGAATGGTGCAATCGGCACCCCATCACATTCACCCGCTCCATCCAGTATCGAGAAGAGGCGCTTTTTCCTCTCCATCCCAAGAACTTCATTGAGCACTTGACCAATTTCAGAAGAGGTATCCTCCAGCATGACTCTGCCCCAGTGTTCATGTGAATGATAAGTAGCAAAGACTTCTGGAGTTTCTAAAAGATGAGAATAGGGAGGGTGCCCAATATCATGGAGCAGGGCTCCTAAGCGAATCAATTCTGCGTCATCATTCGACAATAATCCTGGTTGAACTTCTTGCAAAGAATCAGTCAACGCTCCTGCAAGATGATAGGCGCCGAGGGAATGAGCGAATCGTGTGTGAGTTGCAGAAGGGAAAACAAATTCACATGTCGAGAGTTGTTGTACGTTACGTAATCTCTGGAATTCATGTGTATCGATGATTCTTGCATGATGTGCAGGCACTAAGATATCACGATGAATTTCATCGCGGATAACTCTGTCTCGCATAGTATGTCCTGCTCATTCGTTGCATTTCAAGGCATCTCCTCTCAGAGAGCCGAGGGGCAACGGCTATCCCCTGTAGGCTAAACCATTGTCCATGGCGGATGGTCTCAAGTCCTTTCTCGCTCGATTATCGACAGATGACCCTGAAACGAACGGACCCCGACTATGGGTTATGTTTGCCATATCCCTCTTCTTAGTTGCCACACTCAATTGGTATGCAATGGTACGTGAACCATCCGTAGTAGAGATTGATGACCTGACTGAATACGTCAATGAAGTTGTCAAAGTTGAAGGTACATTGATTTCTTGGGTTGAAGATCCGTACAATTCAGGAGATGATCGTCTTGATGCAATCATTGATGATGGAACCGGTGTTGTTGAATTACGATGGTATCGACCAGGAGATACGCCTCCAATTGGAACAGATGTTACAATCATAGGAGATGTCATCAATTACGAAGGACGAATGTGGATACAAGCACTTGGAGCGGGAGCGATGAGTTGGAAATCATCGGACCTCCCGGATGTGCCTTGGTTAGCAATTTCAGATGTCGCTATTGATCCAGAAAAATTTGATGGGGAAATCATTCAACTTAGTGGGTTCATTTCGAAATCCATTGCCCCTGATGTGGCCTTTGGAACCGCTAAACTTGGAGACCACCCTAATTATGGAAACTCTGAGCATCAAATCAGTATGACGATTCATTCTTCCACAGAACAATGGATTGAAGCAGGCTCCAAGGTCACTGTTCAAGGTGTTTTGTCCTATCAACAACGTGAATTGAGTTGGAATCTCGGCGTGCAAGGTCCTGAAATCATGGTCGATCGAAATCATCCGATTGAGATTCCTTTACTCGATTGGGCATCCCAATCAACATGGATGTACCAATCCGGTAGGACCGTTGATGTTGCAGGCATGCTATCCATCGATAACGGCACATGGGAACTCACTGGTTCAGCAGGTTCACCACTTTGTGTAATTCCAAGCGAAGATGACTTGTCGATGGCCGAGACATGGGACGGAAAGGCGATCAAAATGCGAGGACGACTTGTTTGGAATACTGCAATTTCCTCTTGGTGCCTCGACAAGGGTGGTGAAGACAGTGAGTCTCTCACAGCCACATCCACAATCAACGATTTACTCTTGATGCTCAGTGCAAATCCAATTGCTGCACTTAGTGACCCAGACACACATTATACGGTCACAGCATACATGAAGTACGCTGTTGAACCAAGTGTTGAGGACGAATCTGGTTACTTTGCTGACTCAGCTGGCTACACACCTGGTTGGACCAGTATCGCAGTAACCATTCCAGGGCCCCGATCAACTTGGCTTGAGGCGGGTCAGTCAGTGATTGCAGATGTTACTGTTTCTTGGGACGATGAAAATATGCGTGCTGAATTGTTAATTCATGACCTTACTGAAGGTGATAAAATGAATCCAACAACACTCCTCTGGTCGGATGGAGCGACACAATGGGGTTATGATAAAAACAAAGTTGTACGATTAAACGGTCTTGCTGTTGAAGAGAATGGAACGTGGTTCCTTTCCGAACCAGGCAGTGAAAAGAAGGTACGCTTGAATGCTCTTGGAAACTCAATCGGTCTCGATGAACTGCACCTTGGAACAGCGATGACATGGGAAGGTCGTTTGCTTCAAATCGAAGACAGTGATTCTATGGCAGTCATTTATTCATTAGAAAGTGCGGATGTCGATGACAGAGATAACGACGGACTCAGTGACACTCTTGAAAATTCATTTGGAACGAGTTCTTATTCAGAAGATTCTGATGGCGACGGGACCAGCGATCGTCAAGAATACATTGATCAACAGTAACGGGGTGAACAGATGATTGAAGCATATTTCACTGATTTATGGTGGCTCTTAGGAGCCCTGTTCTTCGGTGTTTTCATGGGTTCCTTGACTGGGCTTATCCCGGGTTTTCACGTCAACAATGTTGCTTTAATTTTGCTCGCATTATCCCCTGCACTCCTCGATTTAGGAATTCCACTTTCGGCAGTTGCTGCAATTATCGTTTCAACGGGAACGGTCCATACTTTCCTGAATTACATTCCTTCTGCACTTATTGGCGCTCCAGACGGGGATACTGCGTTATCGCTTTTGCCAGGACATAGGATGTTGTTAGCAGGTAATGCTGCGCGTGGTGTTGCATGGTCAGCGAGAGGATCACAACTCGGCCTGTTTCTTTCATTACCACTTATCATCGTTGCAAGAATAGCATTCGGGCCTGAACTCAATTGGTATGACGGCATGCGTACTTGGTTACCAGTGATTTTACTTACGATTTCTCTGCTCCTTCTCGCAACTGAAACTACTCGTCTCGATTGGCCGAAATGGGTTCAGAAAATCACATGGAATAAACTTGGCAAGGATAGTCGCTTGGCAGGATTTTTTGCAGCTACAGTCTTTTTCCTTCTCGCAGGATTGTACGGATGGGCAGTATTCGAACTTCCAGTTGACAGCCCTGTAGGAATGCCTTCTCCATCCCTGCTTTTACCCAGTCTCGCAGGATTGTTTGGAATAGCAAATTTACTGGATATTTATGCCACAACAAGTCACTTGCCACCTCAGCGTGAGAATTGGGACTTGCCGCCTGTAAAACCTCTCATCGCCCCATGCTTTTGGTCAGCAGTAGCCGGAGCAAGCATGGGTGTATTACCTGGTATGACCGCATCACAAGCAACAGTTTTGGTCATGGGCGGAAGAAACGTTGCGGCAAAGGTCCAAGGGAAAGAGGGGTATGGAATGGACTGGGAAACCCGTCGATTAACTGAACTTTCTGATGATGAATTACTTGAAATCGCTATCGCAGAAGCTGAAGGCGGTCATGAAGGACCTCAAACCAAACAAGATTTGGAAGTCATTGCCATTCTCTCTGCAGTCAATACAGCAGTCACAGTCATGGTTCTTGGTTTCCTATATATTATTGGAAGATCACGTTCAGGTGCAACACTTGCTCTGAAGATGATGTATCCTATCGAAACATGGAATTCTACGGAACCAACAGCAGATTTCATCCGATTACTTGCTGTTTGTCTCGCTGCAGGAATCATGGCAATGCCAATTATGAAAATTGTCGGTAAAGGTATGTTGCGACTGCACGCTGCAATTCCATTACAATCAATGGTCATGGGTGTCATTATCTTCGTTGCTGCTCTGGTTTGGCTTTCGACAGGATTCGTAGGAATAGGCGTTCTCATTGTGGGAACAATCCTTGGAATGATGCCTCCGAGAATAGGTATACGCAGAAGCCACGGAATGGGAATTATTCTTGTCCCAATTATGATTTACACATTCGCACAGATGGCGGATAACTTTGGATTCATCTGATTTAGGGGAAAGTACACCTCGCCAAAAGATATGAGGGGGATGACGTTAGGTGGACTTGTAGGTGACACCATGCGCGGCCAATCATATCTTTTACTCGCACTTCTTTTACTTGTACCACTAACACCATTTGTTGAACCTGTAGAGTCCACATCTGCTCGCAGTCAACCATGCGGAGGTGCTGTATGTATCAACGAAGCATTACCTAATCCAAACGGTCTTGATGATGCAAACTATCCCGGTGGAGAATGGCTTGAAATCTACAACTCTGGAACAACCAGTGTAGATGTTCGTAATTGGTATTTTTCCAACAAGGCTTCAAAGACACTCACCTTCGATGTAAACAGCATTGTAGACTATGATGCAAATAATGCTTCGACATATACAATTGATCCAGGAGAGTACATGATCATCGCTCGAAACGGATATTCTAATTTCTATGTCGCCAATTCAAATGATTTCATGACACTCTACGATGGATCCGGGAATTGGATTGATGAGGCCACATGGAACTCCAGCTCGTCTGGAGTAAGCCTTGAACAAGATCCATCCGATCCGTATGCTGATTGGATAGCGACCTCAAATCCGACTCCAGGTTCTTCGAATACTGGAGGGGGCAGCACAGGACCTACCTTTTCCCCTAGCGAATTACAAATAAATGAGGTCATGGCAGATTCCTGGCCAAGTCGAGATAATGCCTCTTGGCCTGGTGGCGAATGGGTGGAGTTGTACAATAATGGAACTTCCACCATCAACATGTCCGGCTGGTGGTTGCAAGACCAAGCAGGCAATATGATCGAAATGGATTCAAGCCACCTAATTGGAGCAACCTCAGATTATGCAACACAACTGATTTACCCGGGTGAGACTCGAATCGTAGCAGTGAATGCAACATCGAGCAGTGGTGTGCTAAACAACGGCCAAGAAACCCTTCGGCTTTATCTTCCGAATGGAAGCATCGGAGATGAAGTCAGTTGGACAAGCAATGAGCCTGGATTTTCCATCGAGGAAAACCCGTTTGGCGGCATGTGGGTGAAATCAACATATCCATCACCAAATGCGACAAATATACCTCCTCTTGACACAATTGCAGCCACTGGATCTGTAGGATTCAATGAAATAATGCCAGTTTCTAATAATGATGGTAACGCGTCACCTGAAGGCGAATGGATTGAATTATTGAACACAGGGACAACCGATATTGACCTCAATGGGTGGTCGATCATTGATGGAATGGGTAACCAAACATTCCTTGACCCCGGTTCAATTGCGGTTAACAGTTCACAAGGAAGTACCACCATTCTCTCTGGAGAGCGCAGACTGATTGAATTCACCACAGATACGCGTCTTTGGGACAATTACAATCATCTTATCTTACTCGATGCTTCATCGATGATCGTTGATATGGCTTGGTATGCCACGAATTACGGACCAAATATCTCTCTTCTCCGTAGCACAAACTACAATGATGCATGGTCTCCTTCACTGTATCCAACACCTGGGCAACCAGAACCGATTCCAACTGCAACCACAGGCGATATTCGTTTCACAGAACTACTCGCAGATGCTGTTGGTTCTGACTCTGAATCATATCCTGGCGGTGAATGGATTGAAATCCACAACTTTGGTTCTTCCGAAGTTGACGTTGCAGGATGGAGACTCTCAGCCGCAAATCGTAACCTGATGCTGCATCAATACAACATGCCGATGAAATCAACCACCATTCTAGCGCCAGGTGAAACAACCCTGATCGCACTAAATGGAACATCTCAATTCTACCTAAAACACACCACCCCTGATCAAATCAATCTCATTGATGGAAATGGAGCAGTCGCCCACTCAGCTCAATGGACAAGCACCCTCGAGGGAAGTTCGCTCATCAACAATACAGAAACTCATGCAGGTGCTGGTCAATCTGGCCTCAATGCACCAACAACATCCATCACATGGGGAGTGGATGATTGGGTCAACAGTGCGTGGGCAACACCTGGAACTGCTAATCCAATATGGACTGAATATACCAATTCTGAGTCGATTGTGATTACAGAAATTGCTTCTTCATGTGACGACTCAACATTCTCACCAGCTGCTGATTGGATAGAACTTCACAACACAGGCGCAGAAAACGTCAACCTAAGCCGCTGGAGAGTGAGCATGGATTACACCTCGAACCCACTCATGGGTCGTCAATTTATCGATTCAACCATGCTGTGGAATCACGGAGAAAACAATACGACAGTTGAATCAGGCCAGAGAATTGTTGTTGAATTGACCTACGATATCTTTGGAGGTTCACTCGAAGACAGTGGTGCTCTTGAGATTCTCAATCCAGATGGAGAACTGGTCACAAGCGCAGCGCCATCATCTGAATTCCTTGCAAGCAATTGTGTAACCTATGGATACAATGAAACAAATTCAGAATGGGTTGAGTTTGCATGGCCGACTCCTGGAACTGAAGAACCGGATGCTACAATGATTGCATCTCAGGATTCGATCAAGTTTACATCTGTCATGTGGGATGGTATTTCATCGATTTCCACAGAATTAGAATTCTTTGAACTTACCAATAACGGAGAAGAGGCTGCAACACTCAATGGATGGAAAATTAGACGAACAGCCGCTGATAATACAGAATACACTGCTGATATCACCAACCTACAGATTGATGCCGGGTCTTCAGTGAAACTAACCAATGATGTCTCCGCTCTTACCTTGTATGAGGATGGAACAATTCTTGATATGAATACTGTCATGAGTTCACCAATTTACCTTCTTGATAGCGGTATGGCATTGCAACTCATTCACCCAACTGGAGCAGTCGCCGATACCATCGTCTACGGCAATGGCCCTGTGGATGCGATCGGATGGTCTGGAGTTGCTTTATCAGAGCCAGTAAGTGGAATTGACAATCTGATTTTGTACAGAGGCGATGGGTGTGGAACAATCACCGATACCAACCAATCTGTTGATTGGCATCAACGATGGGGACGCCTCGGAGCAAGCGATTTCTGCACAGACCTTACGTTTTCAGATGCAACGATGATTCAGCCACTTCTTGGACCTCATGATGGGCTTGTGGATGTACTCGCATGGGTAGGTCAAGCACAATCTTCTCTCCATCTTCATCTGTATCAACTCCAATCGATGGATCTTACTCAGGCTCTCATTGATGCACACGAACGAGGTGTTAATGTCGTGGTTGTTCTCAACGAAGTCGAATCTTGGTGGAATACAAATGATCGTGAATCTCAAGCATCGTATGCATATCTTCTCAAGGAAGCTGGAGTCGATGTGTTTTGGTTTGGAGGAAGCGGCGATGACCCTTACCTCTACCTTCACGCTAAAGTTGCAGTTCAAGATGAAGCCTCTGTTTGGATAGGCTCAGGCAACTGGAAAGATGCATCATTACCACCACCCGGCCAACGCGGCAACAGGGATTGGAGTATGATTGTGGAAAGCCAAGAACTTGCTCAGACTGTTTTGGAACACATGGCCTTTGATGAAAATTCAATGTATGTTTTACCTGTCTCATCGACTCCTCCAACCAATAGTTATTTCGTACCTGATGTACGAACAATCGTAGGAGATTCTGCTCCACAATTCACAGGAACATACTCTGGAACCCTTCTCACGTGCCCTGATGATTGTGTTGAAGGTTTAACCAGCATGATCGAGAACGCAAACAGTGAAATTTTACTCTCATTGCAATATCTTGATCTTGATTGGCAATGGGGATGGGGTGAAAACCCAGTCGTAAGTGCACTCGAAGATGCTGCACAGC
>NHFS02000031.1 GCA_002171315.2 Euryarchaeota archaeon TMED117
ACAAGGATTTCTTGACCAAGGCTTACGAAGATGCTTGGGCTGATGGAATCATTACCGAAGATGAACTTGAAGATTTGAAGAAATTCCAAGCAGCACTAGGAATCAGCGATGAAGATGCTAAAGCTATGTCAGCACGAGCAAAGAAGTCAAACAGTGAAGAATGAATTCCAAATGGATGCTTGTCCAACAAACGATTCTGCTAACTTCTTAGCAGCATTTCTTCTTCTTGATTCTCGTTGTATGACAATTGCGCCCAAGATTATACAGGTTATCGCAACGATTGCTGAGTAAGGAATAAATCCATCTGCTTGCTGTAGAGCAGTGAATTCAGGTGAATCATTTTCGTTGAACTGTGAGGAATGAGTTACTTGTAAATCTAATAGATCAAGGGCACAATCGCACAATGAAACAGTAATTCGGTCAGGGTAAATAGATGATTGAAGCCGTTTCCATTTTGAATCATCGATGTCGACTGGCCTCGTAGCCCATGTTGGAGAGGTTGTGGAGCCGAAAGACGAAGTATCAACCATCATTGTATTGATGTGATGAATTGATGATGTTGGCTCTTCATCGACAACCAACAGCGCTTCAAGCATCATGAGGTCGAGCAACAGCGCCCGTGTGGCAATAATTGAGAATTGAACAATATGTTCGTCTAATCCATTGGTCATCGATCCCTGTCTCGCTTCAGAAATCTGGTTGAAAATCAAACTGTCAAGACGGATCTCGTCGAAATCAGCAACGATAAGTTGCCACTTTCCATCTTCCCGTTGATATGCTTCTTCGATTTCAAGCCACAACTTGAGTTGTTCACCATCTCTTACACCCCATGTCGCACCAACGTGCTCGATCATGGTGGCTTGGGGTGTAGCAGGACTTGAAACGTCCCACAATTGCTGTATCCGCTCTTCGAGTAATTGGTCAAAAGTCCATTCATCAGAATCCTGCACTTCGTCTGCCATCGCCCAAAGAGGGCTTACAACCCCACTCATCAATAAAACGAAACAAATTGGAAGAAAGACGCCAAATCTTGTCATGTTTGATGTCGATTTCCTCCGAATGTCCATCATAAAAAAGATGAGAGCAATGATTGAAGGCAACAAGATGAGGCCGCTATGCGGTTCTAATTCGATTTCGATTCCTGTTGAGAAAGTAAAATAATTTGCTTCATAAACAACCTTTCCAGAGAACTCTGATGAATCGGTTGGTCCAGAACTTTCAACAGCATACAAACCACTCCAAACATAGGGTTGATAGCGATCTGTTTGACCTTTAAGACAAAAGATATAGTCGCCAGGATCGAGTGCTCTCCAACGATATGTTGTCAATACAGTGTCATCTTCTGACTTAGTAACGACTTCAGGTGTTGCCACTTGGAGTCCATTACTTGTTCGGAGTCGATGAACACCGTTGCTTTGTTGCAATTCTAACGGGACATCTTCCCATTGGATTAAGATTCGTAGAATTTCATGCTCTTGGACACTAAAGGACCAACAATCATCTTCAATGTCAACCAATGCTCCACGATGCACTTCATCAAGAGAAGTTGGTTTTGGTTGCAAAGCACTCGTCGGTTCATCGACATTCTTTGCTGCAATGTTGTCTGACCACGTGATGTCGAGGTCGATATATGAGGCCTCACGAAGGTGGAATTCCCATGTTGATGGCCGGTCAAGAGTAAATGTGACTCGAATACGAACGGGTTCATCTGGCCATAGAAGACGGCCCTGGTCTAGATTTAATGGTTCATTTGTCCATTGATATGGCTCTACATTGCCATTAGGGGTTGTTGATTCATCTGATTCAAGATTCGTGACGCTCGATCCAATTATAATTCTGACATCAATTTGTGGCTTATAGAGGCCTAAAACATCACCTTGCACGCGTAGATCGATGACCAATTCATCGAGAACATCTGGCAAGAGTGCTAATTCAGTTTGTTCTGGAAACATATCAAACTCGAGAGCAACCGTTTCAGTTGAAAGTGGGTTTGCTTGTACACTCCCTGTAATCGTTTCCTCACCCGTTGCAACGGGCGTGAGTAAGCATTCATCATCAGATACGCAAGAGAAAAACAACGACCCGCCATTTACTCCATCAGTGAGTGATGCTTGGCTTGGAGGGATTATTGAGAGTAAAAGAATCACAATGATGAAGCGATGCATCTTCCACTCCATGCTCCTTCACTCATGACTTGCTATTCAATAAATTGTTTAGATTGTTTCGCCTACGTTTTCAATATCTACGAGAACGGTTGAGCATCTTCGGCACTTGTATCTCCCGTTACTTCGCTTCTTGCGAGGATACTCAGTACTGCAGGTCGTGCATGTCCAAAGCCAATCAGCTGAACGTTTTCTCAGAAATTGTGTGAACTCTTTTCCTTGATGTTCTCCATTATGAGGCCAAAGTGATTCAATTTTTCGAAAAGTCGTATTGTGAAACCTCATTCCAAGGACATGTAGGAATTCATGATACAACACAAACCGGGCATAGTCATACCATTCTGTTGTGAGTAGGTGCGGGTGCAAATCCACTGTTTGAACGTCTTCAAATCGTAGATTTTTCGAATTCCTACCTCGTTTGAAGCGAGTTACTCCATGACGCTGAGTGGCATTTCTTCGTAGGACTCCTAACTGAACCAGATGTAGATTACTCAATTCCTCATCGGTCCATATATCCATCTCCTTCATAGTGAGATGGACCTCGATGCGAAGATCATCCAATAATGAGGATTGAACTGAGGATGGTTTAGCCATGTTCGGACCTCAATTCCAACGGTGGAATGCTGGATGCCCTTCCTTTACTGCTACAAAGAGTCCTTTGCCAGTTGCACAGATCTTGTCATCTGCTTTTAGCTCCATACGGACATTAACTTTGTCACCACTAATCTCTTCTGCATACGCTGTGATAACGAGTTCAGTGTCGGTTGGTGTTGGCCGTCTTAGGGAAATCGAATAGGAAGCAGTGACTGTACAAGGGGGTTCATCGAGATTCTGTTCATCCATCAAAGCAATCGCTGCAGTCCAATTTCCATGGCAATCCATCAGTGTTCCAATGATGCCACCGTTGACCATACCAGGAAATGCTTGGTGTTCCTCTGATGGAGTAAATCTCATTTCTAAGCCCTGTTCGGTCCTATAGGAGTTGATTTGCAAACCATGTTCGTTTGCAGGTCCACAGCCGAAGCAGATTGAATTTGCAGCATATTGTCGTTGAACACCATTGTCCATGCTGCTACTCCATGAAGTCAGCCCTTAGACTCTCGCCTTGAGAATCAAGAGTAGAGCTTACGCTCAATTGGTTCCGATATCCAAGGCCACCGGAGGCCTTTCAACAAAGGAGGCTTATCTTCCGATACGGTCCTCAATAAACTTCACAAAATGAGCCATGTGTTTTGCATGCTTCTTTACGAACTGTTGTGGTAGTTGTTGAATAATTGAACCTCTTAAGAGGTGGATATTTCTCCCAATCCAGTATCCTTGAAGTTCGCTATCCATCCTCAGATTCATTAGATCCTTGGAGAATGAATTTTTGCAACATGGTTTGTTTGTTTTGTTACTTCGGGTATGTGTCTTAACCTGTATTCCCCGAGTATCGTCATAACTCATTTGACTATTGCGTCGTCCCGTACGTCTTTTCCTTCCTTTGTTTTTCTTGTTATTACTCATAATCTTCCTTCCAATTTACCAGCGCAGAAACGTCTTGCGTTCCCGCCAAAGCGTTGACAGCTCCGGGCAAATTTGGTCGATTATCGGTACATAGGATTCCCATACACAATTTGTGCACTATATTCTTGTTTTCAGAGTTTATAAAGATATTGTTGATTTGGATTTAGCACATTAGCGACATCTGTTCCATCTTAGCTTCTTCCAAACCATCCTTTGCTGGACATAAAAAACGGACACTGCAATACGTACAAGCACGACTAGAATCTGCAAAAGGCACTTGTTCAAGGTTATTTCTTGGTCCAACAAGTTTGAGAACTCTTTCCATTTCAATTGAGTCAAGATGTATTAATTTGCGAAGAGACTGCTTTTCTTCATCACAAACTGTCGTCCGATGAATAGACCATCTACCATTCTGCCATGAATATTGGACGATGGTTTGATTTTTCATGCCCAATGAAAAAAGAGCAGCATTGTATTTGATTTGATCAACAGACTGAATTCCGAAAAGGTTGATCCGAATCAAGGAAATACTTCTTTGCCCATTTTGGGCTAAAAAATCAGCAGAATTGTAGACCTTAACACCATCAATATTTTTTGATTTAGTTGGACGTATTGATTTGATTGACATTGTATTGAGTAACTCGATAAATGAATCATTTTCGAGTAAATCAACGCATCGTTTCGCCCCAATTTGTTCAAGGTGCTTTTCCGGTTTAACTGTTCGAAACATCGATCCTGGTTCTTCCCAATCCGGGAGTTGTTTGATTATTGAATTTCTATCTTGAATTTTGTACCTGAATATTTGACTGAATTTCAGCCGAATTAAGTTTTTTGACCACTTCATTCCTAATTGATAATCTTCGACATAATCGCGAATTGTTTCACGAATACTCATTTGCATAAGAATCCAAGGTGTCTGAATTTCAAATGCGTCTTTCAGCATTTGCCCCGTAGGATGATCTGCTGCATATGCAGCAATCCCATATCGTAAAACAAACGCACGGGGGCATCGTTGCATCAGGTTAACTCGAGTCCGTGACCATGTTCTTTGAAGCGGATACATAATCCTAGGATTTTCCCTCAACGTGCATTAAGGCTTCTCTAGAATACGCCAATTGAAAAGAGAGCTAATATTGAGTTTGTTGTAACCCATAGGCTGATTGGAATCAGAACCAGCCCCATAAATCGTGCAAACGAATCTGCTCCAAACTTTCCGAAAAGTTTTGAAATCGGGCCACCCCAAGAAGCAACGATTCTCAATATTAGAACAGTAAGTCCTGAGACAATGACGTGCCCTATGAGGATTAAAATTGCGACCAGAATGGATATGCCTCCATTCAATGCACTCGCCCCCACTCCTTGAGCGATTAAAGCGGGGTTGGCAAGCCATGCAAACCACCCAATGAATACTCCAAGGAAGACATCTCGTTGCATGTCTTCTTTTGACCGCCAATCTTGGAAAGATTTGTTGGTTAAACCATGAAGAAGAGATCCGAGTAACTTTGCCTCAAATGGTGAACCAGTTCGGTATGTGACAACACACATTTGGACAAACCACAGGAACATTCCGACATGAATAATGTGAGCAATAAATGCCCCAAATGGAAGCAAACTCACCAAGAGTGCTGGCAGATGAACCATCAAAACTCCACAACCTCCTGCTATGACGATGCTCGCCCAAAGTGCGCCAGGCGGGAGGGGTTCCTCTGGCTTTGTCCAACCTTGTCGAGGTAGTGCTAGGAAAACCAGGAATAAACCAGCAGGGAAAAATATGGAAAAATACGTTCCTAAACTTGTTGGACCTCCGGTACCAATCCCGTCAATAGCGTCATTCATTGCCTTCGAACCAGCGGTTGGAGTCTCACTCCAGGTGATGTGCATTGTTCGATCAACGATTAATATTGAATCTGCGTTACCAGTTGGAGAGGAACTTACCAATTCGTTATTGTAATCTAATACGATTGGCCAACTTCCGTTTAGTTGAGACCTGTATGCAAGAACATCACTTAGAAGAGAAGTATCGCCTGTTACGACTTGTACAACCGAAATATCATCTCGCTGGCCAAGTAGGAGAGCGAATTCATTTGCTTGATCTTGTGCTGATTCTGAGCCAGGGGCGATTGCACCAATGACAAGAGCATTTGAATCGCCCATTAATTCTGAGATTGTAGTAAATTCAGTCCCATCGATTTTGAATTCTGCATCCAAAAGCAGAGCGTTGTCATCGAGAATGGCCTCATCGCTCAGATTGGTTTGAGCAAAACCAAGAGGGAGCATGAGTAGCATCATTACAAAAAGAGCGCCAATGATTGGAAGAGGGAGAGGTGGTTCGGAATTGAATCCTTTGTACACGAGTCCTATGAAACATGAAATGGTTGTCAGAGTTAGCCAAATACCCGCACTCGCAAATCCTTCGTAGTCTTTTTCAACTTCAAATCTGATGATTCCAAATGCATGACAATCAACGTTAGGATTCCCACTGCTTGTCGTTACGCATACTTCCAAATTCGATGACCCAGTAAATAGTTGCTCTTTTCCTGTCCAAATCCAAGCAGTTTCGTTGTTTCCAAGGTCACGTTCCATGCGGATACGGCCGATCGAATTTTCCATCACTGTATCTCGGTCTTTGTTCGTTTTCTCATCCGAATCAAGTGGCCCCCGTAAGACCCATGAAACAGCCCGATTACCATTCCCATCAATGAGGACATCATCTTCGCCCCAAGGCAATGTAGGTAAGAATTCGATATGGGCACGTTTAGAAGAATCAATTCTGATACTCGCTTCGGGTTCGTATACCTTGCCAGTCATCACAATTCCACCAGCATTCGTCTCAAATCCTCCCCATTGGATTCTCGCACGTGTTCCTTCGCAGTTGTGTTGTGCAATCAGTGAAAGCGTGAATGTATCACCTGCTTGTAAATCCACATCGAGTTGAAGAACTTCTCCAGAAAAATTCTGAGGATCATTTGATGCGACTTTATCTATTTCTTCAGTGATTGTGGTTTCATAAACTTGTGAACCTTTAATGCTCACCGACATAGTGAGTGTTGTTGAATCGTCATCACCCGGTGGGGATGTGAGCAGACTAGATGTGCATGTTGTTGGTTGAATAGCAGCAGCGATTGGTACGATATACGCACTGAAGTATGTTGACATATTTATCGTGCCCTTCATTGAATTAACCAGCGGTGGTGATGTCAATTCGAATATTTGAGTAGGGCCCCCTCCAGGGTTTACATCTGTAAAACCGAGGGTAGCGTCAGGTCTTGCTCGTTGAAGAACGGAATTTTCAGCATTTTCTCCTTCAACATACAATCGTTGCTCGATATCCATTTCCCAATCGACGTATCCTTCTTCGTAAGAGACGTTTTCAAGAGCACCTTGAGCGCCTATAGCTAAACTCGAGACGAAGAGCGCCAAGAGGCCGAATGCGATGAAACGGTGATGGCGCATGACACCCTGAGCGAGTGCCAGTTCATGAAGTCGGCGGCGAATTTCACATTGGTTGGCCAAGGTATAGCCACATGATGAGCACTCCGGAAATGATTGAAATCGCGTTAACTGATCCCTTCGTAAGGAATCCTCGATTTTCCAAAACTGCTCCGAGCACGCTGTCTATTTGGCATCCTAGGAAGCCAATTCCAGCGACCATAGCAGCGTTCATTGCGGTATCAGTAACTGAGTTGTTAAACATGATGATTCCTGCAATAAGGGAACAAAGTCCAATGAGTAAGCCACCAGATGCAGCAGCAAGTTGTCCGTTTGGAGAAAACCCTCCATTAATTCCTGCTTTACATGGTTTCATCGTTGTAATCATTCGAACTCGATTGTCGAGGCTTCCAATTTCACTTGCCCATGTATCGGATGTTGCGACTGCTACAGATGCGCCAAACATCCATAGGCCATTTTTCCAATCATCAAGTGCAAAGGCTAGAATTGCAACGAGGGCAGGCATGCCTCCATTGGCAGCTACATTGATCCATCCACGATGACCATCTGAGGATTCACTCAATCCTAAAGCTGCTTTTTCATCAAAACGCCACTTCGTAGCAACATGGCTGCTGAGAAGGAAAGCAAGCAGAAGCAATAGCCAGGTCCAATGCCCTAAACAGCCGACTAAGAAACCGAGTAATGCAGCAGCAATGATGCCCTTCGCATCAAGAATACGGGCTTTTGATGAAGCGCCAATTAAGCCAAGAATGAGCAAAGAAGTGATTGCAATGTTTCCAGAAACAAAGCCACCAGATGCAAAATCCATGTTGAGCCCTAACCACCATGCGAAGCATCATAGTTTTGTTCTTTGCGTAAGATTATTCTCTGAACGAAGCGATTTAAGTCACAGTCTTTTCTTCCATCGCAGCGGATATGACAAATCTACCAATGGTCCACAGCAGTGTAATGAGAATCACAATCCATGTTAAATCAAGAATAAGGCCAAGAGCCGGTGATAGATTTAGTGCTAGATGTGAAATTAAGACTGAACTTCCATTCCAGAAGGCATGGCCAAACATTGCCATTCCAAGCATGACTGGGATAGATGTAGGGAGTTGTAATTCTGACTTTTTTACCAAAAATGATTGAGTGAGATACGTCGAAGGGTTAGCGGAAATCGTTGTTGTTTCACCAGTCATCGGATTTACCAAGCCCCATGTATCGAATTTAGGTTGAATTCCAAATTTTCTCTGTTCAAGCATGTGACCTATTGCGTACCCACTGCAAGCAGTCCAAAGAGCGTGACCAGGAATCGAACCAATACCTCTGACAATGGAAGTTAGGCCGTAGGAAATGGCAACAAACTCTCCTGCGAAAAGGCTGAACAAGATGTATTGTAAATTCTCAAGCAATGCAAATCCAAGCCCAACGGTAAAACCAACTTGGAAACCCCTTCGCTTTGAATCGATCATACTACTCAGGCTCAAAACTGCAAGCGCCTTGCATATTTCTTCTCCAACAGGTGCGGAAATGATGATTGTAATGTTTTCAACTGTGGTTGCTGAAACATCGCCCCCACTGAGTAGTAAAACCGTTCCAGGGGCGATAAACGAATTGATGATGAGCGCAGGGAATGTCGAAAGCATGCCCGCGATGAGCATTGCTTCTCCCTGTTGACGATTTGTTGTGAGCTGGAATCGAGAGGCTGAGAAGGACCACCATGCAAAAACTGGTGTTGAGAAACCAACCAACCATGCTGGAACTGCAACGCAAACGGCTAGGAGTAAGAACAAGACATTTGATGAATCAAGTAAAAGTGGTGCAAAGGCAATACTGGAGATGATGACACCTCCAAGGAAAAGCATCCACAGATGTTTGGCTATTGGAACTCTTAACGGATGCCTGGAGCGGACAATATACTGACGCATTGTTGTTGGTACTGGAGTTTGAAGAATACGAGTATTAGGGAGTGAATGTACTTGTGTCCCACTTGCATCTGGTTGAGCCACGATAATGTGTTCGAGTTTTGGACGTCGTATTGCTAAGAGGAGCAAAACCATCGGTGCAGAGCAAATACTTCCTGCCAAAATTAATCCTCCATCCAATGGGCCAAATTCTCCGTTGAGATCACCATCTAGGAAACCAGCGGCAATGAGGACTACAAATTGAGCAAGGAACCAGAGGAGTACCACAATACCAAGCATTCTCCAGACGCTGTGCCAGCGAGACTCTTGATTGAGATGGCCCTGAGATGAAGCATGGTTGGCTTCAGATGGCTGCATGATATCCCTTCAATGTAGGAACTACATGAAGAATGGTATTGAAAGTCCGCTCAGTTCGCCCATCACTCCTCACGGAAACAGCAGTCAGCATAGAGCACTCATCATTGCGGATTTGCTCCTCGATAACCATAGCAATAAGCATTCGGATGAAACAAAACAGTTCTTCAAAAGCAACTGGGAGTTTCTTGAATCATGGAATGGGCAAATCGTCTTCTTGCACCCCGTATCGATCATAGGGGTATGTCAACACCAAGTGAAGCGTCCCGTTTGTTTCTCATCATCACATTGTGTTTGACAGGATGGTGGGCCTGGGGAGCCACGGGTGGTAATTTTGTTGTATGGTTTTCATTGACATTACTTGTAGCAACGCCAATATTATCAATCGGTTGGTACCTACTCTCTCTGGCTGCTCGTCATCGAAGTGGAGAGTTACTTACTCCTAAAGTTCAGAACGCCTTAGAGGCAAAGGGTCGTTGGCCTCATCATTCTAGGAAGCCGTAAGTCCAACTCTTTGGTGGTGCAAAGGTTTCCTTGATTGAACGAGGAGAAACCCACCTCAAGAGATTGAGTGGACTTCCTGCTTTATCATTCGTCCCACTTCCTCGTGCTCCACCAAACGGTTGTTGTCCAACAACAGCTCCCGTTGGTTTGTCATTGATGTAGAAGTTCCCTGCACTGAATCGAAGGGCATCCTTTGCAAATTCAATGTCTTCTCGATGCTTTGCAAAGATGGATCCAGTTAGTGCATATTCTGAAGTGGAATCACAAATACTCAGGATATTCTCATATTCACTGTCTTGGAATATGTGAATGGATAACACTGGGCCAAAGATTTCTTGAGCCATTGATTCATACATCGGGTCTTCACAAAGAATTGTTGTTGGTTCAACGAAGTAACCAACAGAGTCATCGTAGTTTCCACCTGTGACAATGGTACAACCGCTGTCTGCTTTCGCTCGGTCGATGTAGCCTGCAATATTGTCGAAGGATTTCTTGTCGATGACTGCTCCGATATAGTTTGAGAAATCAGAGACATCTCCCATGGTGATCTTTCCAACTTCGTCACAATACTTCGACCCAATCCGTCCCCATACTGAGGCAGGGATGTAAGCACGACTTGCAGCAGAACACTTCTGTCCTTGAAATTCAAACGAACCTCGTAAAAGTGCTACAATGAGCGCTTCTTCGTTACATTCTGGATGTGCAACAATGAAGTCTTTTCCGCCTGTTTCTCCGACGATACGAG
>NHFS02000023.1 GCA_002171315.2 Euryarchaeota archaeon TMED117
ACCCGGGTCAAAGGAATGAGAGTCCTTTATGATGGGCCACTACACTATACGAGCGTGGTATTCATTCCTGCAACGTCATCTATTTAGAAATGGCGACTTTCATGAAATTAAATAGTTTCACTTTTCGTTTATAAGAAACCAATAAAAAGACCCACTGGAGCCCAATAGCACTTTCACTTTTCGTTTACCTCTCGTTCGTTGATTGATATACGGCCGCCAGTGAATTTGCTTCATGGACAACCAAATCCCGACATCTTTTGCTGCCTTGACAGCATCGCATACCGACTCCGCAGAACCACTGTGGAATCACCGAACAACAACCCATTTTGCTGATCAGAGTGGAAGACTCCCTCAACGCATGGCAGACATGACATGGGAATCATGGCATCAACCAGGACAACCTACAAAGATTCCAGTCACAACTACTCTGACTCATCTTCTACGAAGAGCATACCTACGAGGTGAAGCTTGATGTCACGAACAAAGAGATTGCGAGATGCTATTGATGAGTATCTGGAATCAGTGGATGCTGCAAACACAACCGACATCCTTGATCATGTTAACCAGCGTTTCAGATGGGGTGCTACAATGAATCAATTAGGAAATGTTCTCGCTCGAGACCGAAGGTTTGTCAAAGTTGGATTTGACGAAAATACCGACATCGGTGGCTTCCGTATGAGAGTCTGCGTTTGGGCAAGAGTCGCTGCTTGAGATAGAAGAGACAAAAACTGCAATCCTACTGGCCACTCTATGGCCAACAAGATTCTCGCATCATTTGAATTGATGCGAATGAAGAATATCTTGCTTGCCAGCATTGCAACTCCAGTTGGAGCATTACTTGCACTCGGAGATTTTTCTTCGATAACAGAATATCCTGAAGTTATTTTGGCAACTACTTCAGTCCTCTTCTTCATGGGTGCAGGAAATGCGATGAACGACTTGAGAGACGTCGATATCGATCGTATTGCGCATCCAAACCGTCCATTGGCGAGGGATGCTTTATCGGAAAAAGAGGCTAAAAGACTCATGATTTCTTTAGCCCTGCTAAGTCTTGGCTCCCTCGTAGCATGTTGCTTAATGATGGATGATGAACGAACGTATACGCTATCGATTTACGGAATTGTAGCACTTCTGATGCTTTCCTATGACTCTTTTTTGGAATTAAAAAATAAGGGATTAATAGGAAATATTAGTATTTCACTTCTCGTAGCTGCCGTAACCTTGTATGGTGCATCTTCAGTCGGTGAATTAACAAATCCACTCATATGGTATGTTTCAGGAGTGGTGTTCTTTGTCAATCTTGCTCGAGAGATTGTCAAGGACTGTCAAGATCTTGATGCTGATTCTGAAACACGAGTAACGTTGCCAATGAAAATAGGTTTGGAAAATAGTAGAATGGTGGCGTATGTGATTACACTATTTGGTATAGTGATGTTGTATATTCCCTACTGGCAGGGACCATTCGAATTCGGACAGTTATTGTTCCAAGCACCAGCAATGTTAGTCCTAATTACTCTCAATGGACCTATGTGGAAAGGTGATGATTACGTAGCTGCAACACGACTGCGTATTGCTATGCTCCTTGGTTTGCTTGGATTTATACTAACGCTTGTTGTTTAGACAAGTCCCATAAATTCACCCATTGCACTCCAAGCATCTGGTGAGATAAAATAGCACAAAAGAGACATCTGAGCCCACATTCTGTTCTCTGCTTGATCAAAGACAATTGATTGTTCGTGATCCATCACCCAATCGGTTACTTCATCGCCACGATGAGCAGGTAAACAATGCATGAATCTCCATCCATCATCCATGTTCGAGACCATGTCCTCATTGACTTGATAGCCTTCAAATGATTTCATCTTGTCTTCCATGTGTTCTTCACCCATCGAGATGAAGACATCCGTGTAGACAACATGCGCTCCGTCTGTGGCTTCTTTGGGATCAACAGTTCGCATCAATTCTGACTTATGTTCTGCGGCATATGCCGTTGAACGCTCAACAACATCTTCATCTGGTTCATATCCTTCTGGAACGGCGTATCTAAAGTCAATACCAAGCATCGTACAAGCGAGCATCAAATCGTGAAGAACGTTATTTCCGTCTCCAACCCATGTTACAACAAGATTCTCTCGGTTATCGAAATGTTCCATGATGGTCATCAAGTCAGCAGCTGCTTGACACGGATGATGTTTGTATGAAAGAGCATTGAGAACGGGTACTGTAGCATGCTTTGCTAATTCAGTAACATCCTCGTGGCCATAGCATCTGTAGGTCATACCGCCTAAGAAGCGAGACAGAACTTGGGATGTGTCTCCAATTGTTTCTGACTTTCCAAGTTGGATGTCATTCTTGAGAAGTGTTAGTGCGTTTCCACCAAGCCGATCAATACCCACTTCAAATGAAACACGGGTTCTGGTTGAAGGCTTCTCGTAAATGGAACCAATTGTCATCGTATCAAGAGGCATGAAATTGAGTGCAACTTCGTCTCCTTGCTTCCACAATCGCTTGAATTCAATTGCCCATTTGAGAATTTGCTCAAAGTCGTCTTTTACATCATCAATTGCAAGAAGGTGGTCCACCATGACTTACGCTCGGGTAAGAAGGTTACAATGTTTTTCAAACAAAATCGTCCTGATCTTTCTCGTGTTCAATGTCACTCGCAAAGCCATCACGGGCATCACTCATTCCACCAAACATTGCTTGAGCGAAGGTCAGTATATCAGCAAGACCTTCTTCGAGTTCACTTGATAATGGAGTTAGACCAGGACTCTGAGCGAATTGTTGCATCAATCGAAGTTGGTTAATTGCAAACTCAGTTCTCTGACCACCTGCCTCATCATAAAGTGCCATTTCAAGAATCTCTAATCGCTCCGACCATTCAAGAATCTTCTCAAGTTCATCGGCATCGAGCAGATCACTCTTTGAAAGGAAATTCTTTGTTGGAAGTCCCAAACGGAATTCAACAATCGATGACAAAAGCATTTGCGAAACAAATCCTGAAGGTGAGCGAGATAGCATTGGGTCGAACAAGTAAATAATTGCTGACTGTTCTCTACCAAGGACTTCAATGAGGTGATTACTCGCTTCTCTGAAGGCAAATAATTCAACTTGCCCTGGTGTATCCACAATCATCATTTCACCTGTGAGTGAGTGAAGTTGTTCTGCAACATCACCGGCCTGTGCAGCAAGTAAATCGGCTGCAAGAATCTGAGCACCGTTTGGTCCAAGGTCATATTCAGTCATTACTTCTGTGAGTGAAATTAAATCTCTTACATCGAATTCAGCATCATAATGAACACGCTCTGCTCCTGGATCTAAGTTGACTGCAATGACATCCGTCTCTAAGAATCGAGACCATCGTTGAAATGAAGTCACGAGTGAGGATTTGCCTGCACCTGCAGTTCCAACAACAAACAGTACTGGGGGGGTTCCACTATCGAGTCCGACCATGTCTGTGGCTCCTGCCCAACATACATGAACTAAGCGCAAAATTCGACTGATTTTCCAAAACTAACCAACAGAACGGTTATGTGCTAGACAACAATGGCAAGCATGCAGATTCCTGCACGGAGGAGAAAAAATGTCTGACGAAGAAACAAATCAACCTGAAGCACCACCGGGCCTTCCGCCTATGCCGCCAATGCCTGAAGCACCACCAGCACCACCTGGTATGCCTGCTATGCCACCAATGCCGCCTATGCCTGAAGCACCACCTGCTCCACCTGGAATGCCTGCTATGCCACCAATGCCTGAAGCACCTCCGGCCCCACCTGGTATGCCGGCTATGCCTCCAATGCCTGAAGCACCTCCAGCACCGCCAGAAATGCCGCCAATGCCTGAAGCACCACCGGCACCACCTGGTATGCCGGCTATGCCGCCAATGCCTGAAGCGCCTCCTGCTCCACCAGAGATGCCTCCAATGCCTGGAATGCCTGAAGCACCACCAGCACCACCTGAGATGCCGCCAATGCCTGAGGCACCACCTGGTCTTGACCTTCTAGCACCAGCACCTCCTGAAATGCCTGAAGCACCTCCGGCTCCACCAGAAATGCCGCCAATGCCTGAGGCACCTCCTGGTCTTGATCTTCTAGCCCCAGCACCTCCGGAAATGCCAGAAGCACCTCCGGCTCCACCAGAAATGCCGCCAATGGAGGCTCCTCCTGGTCTTGATCTTCTAGCACCTGCACCTCCAGAAATGCCAGAAGCACCTCCTGGCCTTGATCTGTTGGCGCCTCTAGCGCCAGCTCCTGTTGAAGATGCCCCAGATGCTCCATCTATGGATCTGCTATCACCTCTCGCACCTGCTGAAGAGACAGAAGAACCAGAAGCTGATGCCCTACTTACTCCGCTATCAACCCCTGATCCACTTGCTGCAATGGACGCCTTGGCTCCAGCAGATGAGAACCCAGTTGCTACTGGTGAAATCGCAGGAGCTACAATCCGCTCCAGTGTTGAAGTTGATGATGTTCCTGGAGACAAGCTCGAAGGAACACTGCATGAAATTGAAAAGTCAACCTTGACCGCTGATGGTACAATTGTCAAGCAATCTATTAAGGGAACACTAACCGTAAACAATCCATCCTCAGATGATCGAATTTACGACATTGACGTACTTCTTGATAATGCAGATTCTACCGATATTGGTGGAGACCAAATATCAGTTGATGAACTCGAAGCAGGAAAGAATTACGTGAAGAAGTACTCTGTTACTGACGCACAAATGCTCGTATTGAGAGAGAGACTTGATACAAATCCAGCACGTGACAACGAACGTTCACTAAGTATTGCACTTTCTGAGGAACCTGGAATTTTCGCGCTTGAAATTGAAGTCGAAAATGTTTCACCGGTGCCTCTTCGAGACATTGTGGTGACACGTGACCTACCTGACAGCGTCCAATTCAATCACGCTGCAGCTGCAACTGTTGATGGAAACAAAATGACATGGGAAGTTGGTTCTCTTCATCCTGGTGAAACACAAGTCCTTTCAATTGAAGGGGAAATTATGGTTACATCAACCAAGACAATCAAGGCAGGATCTGCTCAAGCAACATACAAAGCTGATGCAACACTCTCGAATCTATCGTTCCGTGACCTCGATGCATTCTGCCGTGGATTCACATACATGCGAGTTCGAGAAGATGAGCGCCCAGACAATTGGATTTGTCAGACCATCTTCGAAAACCGTTCATCCTTTGCTGTAGACTTGGTCAAACTCCAAGTTCGAATGAAGGGAAGCGAGGAACTATTGTTCGACGTTAACGACGTTAAGGAAGACGTACACCCACAAGGAAAGTGGGAAAGTGAAGAGAGAAATGTCATGGCCACAGCTGAACCGGATTTCACATACGACCTCTCATACACTGTTCTACCAAGAGCTACCCAGAAAACTGAAGGAACCATCAAACTCGAAGAGAGTAGTTTAACTGTCGTCGATGCTGATATCTCCAAGAAGTATTCCACAGATACACTCAAGTCGTTTAGACAACAACATGTCTCAGCATCTCTTGAAGTGAAGAATACCGGATCTGCAGTGATTAATCTCATGCGAATTACAGATGATATACCTGGATTATTCCAAGCACCAGATATGGATGCTATGACAATCCTCATCGATGGAAAAGAATTGCCAGAAGACCAATGGAAGGGAGAACTTTCTGCTGGAATCACACTCGAGAAAGATCACCGTTCACCAGATGGTGATGGCCACACAATGACCCTCACTGTAGGTACAAAGGGTCCTATTGGCCTCAAGCCAGGCAAGAGTATGGTTGTCAAGTACAAACTCAATGCACCTGACCCAACACCTGCAAACGAGAGAGTCGATGCACCTGCTCGATTCCAATTCAGTTCAGAACAATTTGGACCAGTATGTCTTCGAGACGTCCCTGATGCACCATCTGTTCGTGTTAGCCACCTGAGAAGAAATTTCTCCGCAGGAAAGCAAGCAATACCGATGGGTGGAAAGGGTCGTTACGAAGTTCTCATTCTCTTTGAGAATAACGGAGATACTGCATTGCAAGATGTCTTCATCAAGGATGTTATTCCTTCCAACTTTGAGATCAAAGATTGGCATGTTCGAGGCGCTGGTGGAGAAAAGCGTACAGATGTTGATATGACAACAAACGAAACCGAAGATGGAATTGAAATTACTTGGAAACTTCCAGTTGTTGGCAAAGGAGAGCGTCTTGACGTTTCCTTTGAAATCAAGGGCGAAGGCGAGATTGATGCTGAAGCACTCAACCGATTCCACGGCGCACACTTCGGTGATGAACTCGAATCTGATGAAGACGATGCACCAACAGAAGCTCCTGAAGAAGAAGTTGTTGAAGAATCTGAAGAGACATCTGCGGAAGAAGAAGCTGTTGAAGAATCAGAAGAGGCACCTGCTGAAGAAGAAGTTGTGGATGAAGCACCTGCCATCAAGTTCAGAGAAGATATCATGTTAAGAGTCATGGATGAATTCGGTATTGAAGACCGCGATGCATTCCTAGAACATTCAATGAACTTCGATTTGGATGAAAATGGTTACCTGAAGAAGGCTGAATTTGTCGCTGCTGCTGAAGCATTCACTGCAGGGGATGACTCCGAAGAAGAAACAGCGGATGATTCTGAGGAAGAAACATCTGAAGAAGCACCTGCGGAAGAAACTGAATCCGAAGCAGAAGGCGCATCAGAAACCAAGTCTTGCCCTATCTGTTCAACATCTGTAGATGTTAATGCTGCTACATGCTCTGCATGTGGTTTCACTTTTGAGTGATTCAAAACGGTAAGTTCCACTGAGGCCATTCCTCATGATCTGAGGAACTGCTCACAAGAACGATGACGTGACGTTTTGTGTTTTGAAGCACATCATTGAGCGATGAATGGGTTGAAGGTGGAATGACGCCATCGCGTAGATCAACTGCAAGCCAAGCGGTTGGGTATTGTTTGAGACATGCCTCAAGTTCAGCTTCAATTCCTTTTGGCGGCACTCCTTGACGAACGCTTGCTAGGAATGACCAATCAGAAATAGTACGCCGTTCGCTATCTGTCCATAGAATAACACGTTCAGTCATCTGAATTTTTTCCAACTGTTCGAGCGCTTCAGATTCAGTACAACAGACGGGTCTTCCAGGCATTGGCATTGGAACTGGGTGCTGCCATGTAGTGGTGACATCGAGTGGTTCTTTGCGGCGCATGTATACAGGACAACATCCTATCGTTTGAATTCAACGGAAGACCAACCTTCATGACCCTCATGCAACACAGTTGTACTATGGCGAGCCGCCCAGCACCTCCACCACCCCCACCACCAAATGGTTCGATGCTGACAATGTTGTTGGTCATGGTCTTGATGAGTTTCCTGATCATCAATCCAAATATTCGTAATTCTCTTGGCAATATGGCCGACCCAATTCTTGCTCCTGTTCTACCAGAAACTGAATTCTTCGTACTTACAGTACTCATCCTAGGAACATTCTCAATGACGATGAATACTGTTCTTCGAAATCTCTTCATGGATCCTATTGCTCAAGCACATATTGCTCACCGACAAGGTCAAGTTCGTCGAATGATGAACGATGGCAGAATGAGTCGTGACCCAATCCTAATGGAAAAAGCGAACACACTTCGTGAACAAATGATGCCTGAACAATTGAAAGTTCAGATGGGTGCAATGCGTCCAATGATGTTTACCATGATCTTTATCATTGGAATTTTTGCATGGTTAACAACCGCTGTTGAATCATTCAGAGTTGATTATGTGTCCCTTCCATGGACGCCTCGTTGGGATCTACTCGATGACAAATTTCTTTTCTTCCCTGCATGGATTTGCGCTTATATCTGCATGAGTGCACCTTTGGGACGAATCGTAGATCGACATATCAAATTGATTCGATACAGAAAACATCCAGTTGTACTCGCTAACGAAAAGTTGAGCGAACCATTGCTTCACCTTGTTGTATCAGAGGAAACTGAATCCAAGCAAGCGAAGAACCGACGAAGTAAATCTCGTAAGAACGGTCCAAAGAAGCAACAGAAGGCTGCGATTAAGACGGAGACAAAGGCAGTGAAAAAGGAGTCCACATCCGTACATGTCTGCCCTGAGTGCATGAGTGAAGACGTTGAAAAGAAAG
>NHFS02000015.1 GCA_002171315.2 Euryarchaeota archaeon TMED117
GTCATCAGGGATCATTGCTCCACAAGAACCACAGTCCATCTCCTCACCTATGCAGACGTACCGCCCCTTCAATCTAAAGTCTTCTGTATTATTGCCACGAATAATTGTAAGTGATAACACGAATCTTCATGCGGAAGAGCAGGTTGGGTTGGGACAGGAGGGGTGTCAATGGCAGTACTCATCAATGCTAAAATCGACAAACTCCTTGAAACAACATCACGTTCGTTTTATCCAACCTTGAAATATCTTCCAAAAAAGATACGTGGACAGATTGGTTTGTTGTACTTATTGGCTCGACTAGCAGATACTATCGCAGATTCAAAGAATGGTGAGACTGAAGTATTAATCGATTTACTAAAGAGGTATAACGACGCAGCCCAAGGGCGTTCCACAACATTACCCGATTTCTCCGATCTTGCAGAAATACAAACAAATCCACATGAAGCTGAACTTCTGTTGAATGCAGCGGATGTAATCGCAGGATTAGAAGAGTATTCTGAGGAAGATTGCCAACGCATTCTTGAATGCTTGGAAATCATTGTTGGAGGCCAATTGCTTGATTTACAACGCTTTGGAAGTGAAAAAGAAGGAGGTAGAATTTCTTCCCTTACTTCAAATGAAGAGTTGGATGATTATGCGTACAGAGTTGCAGGATGTGTAGGGACATTCTGGAGCAAAATGTCTCTCGCTCATCTCATGACTTTATCTCCTGAAAAGGAGAAAGTATTTCTTGAAAAAGGAATCAAATTCGGCAAAGCTCTTCAGATGATAAACATCCTTCGAGATATCCCTGAAGATCTTCGACTTGGAAGATGTTACATTCCGAGTGAAGCGCTTGCAGAGTATGGTTTGGTTCCAGAAGATCTGTCAAGTGATTCCAATCTTGAGGCTTTTCGGCCCTTGTATGATTCTTATTTGGACTTAACAAATGTTCATCTGGAAGCTGCAACAGATTACATACGGATGCTTCCGGATAAACAATTCCGTCTCAAAGCATCGTGTATGCTCCCCGTACTTATCGGTCAACGCACAGTAACTCTCTTGAGGACAGGTAATATTCTTGATTCGAATGAACGAATTAAAGTTACAAGAGATGAAATTAAGTCATATGCAAGGAAGTTGTTACGGGCATTAATCATTCCAGGCGGAGTACGCCGTTTGTTGGAAAAGAACAAGGATAATTGAATCGAAATGAACTCATTGCTCATTTGTGAGTATATATTTACTTATATTTTCAAACCTCTTCAAAGTCAAACTTTCGAGAGGAGGCCTCATAAGGAAGTAGCGCGAGGAAGTACTGGTTAGGATGCTGGAACGCCGCAAACCTCTCGACCTTCTCTTTCCTTTGAAGGGGGGCGCAGAGAGTCCTGTTACGGCAAAGAAGAATCCAACTCCACTCGATCGTCTTAGAGCAGGTGTTATGCTAGCAAGAGATGCTGTAAAGGCAGTTAGTATGACCGCCATGGAGGCTCTCCGTGAAGGAGCTGTCATGATTGGAATTATTGGAGAGGAAAATGAACTCGTCGATCCGTTCGCTGATTTAGATGCACCGATTTGGTCGGATAAACCACCTGCTGAACTTCATCGTCTTGCTTACAGATATTGTGAGGAATTAACCAAGAGAGAGGCTGGAAATTTCTATCACTCATTCAAGTATCTCCCAGATGATCAACGTCAAGCGATGTGTGCAGTCTATGCCTTCTGTCGAAGAGCAGATGACATCGCTGACGGTGATTGGGCAGACCGTTTCCCTGGTTCAGAGGGCGAACTCAGTCAAGAGGCGATTGAATATCGAGAACAACTTGAGTCTTTGCAGCAAAGAACCACGATTCTTGACAATGAGGTTTATCTCAACAAAATCAATCAACTCTTTTTCTTCAGAAAGAAACTTTCCACCTGTTATTCGGGCGTGTACAGTACCGATCCAGTCTTCCTTGCACTCAAGGACACTGTAGAACGATACACAATTCCTCGAAGTGTCTTTGATGACTTGATTTCTGGTATGGAAGATGATCTTTACAGTAATCGCTATAGAACATTTGATGAACTCTATGTTTACTGCTACAGAGTTGCTTCCGTAGTCGGGCTAATGTGCATTGAAATTTATGGATATGATGACCCTCGAGCAAGAAAGTTTGCAGAATCATGGGGCATCTTCATGCAGTTGACAAATGTATTGCGCGACGTAGGCGAAGACATCGAACGAGATCGTGTCTATCTTCCTCTTGACGAGCTTGAGCATAATGGCATCAGTGAACAAGACCTTCACGGAGGAAAAGTGGTACTCAACTCTTCATGGGAGCCATACTGCCATCACTATGCAAAGCGTGCAAGAACCTATTTGGAAGAAGCGCGTCAATTACTTCCTCTTCTTCCACGAAGAACACGCTACTCTCCCGCAGCCATGATCGCCTTTTACGATAAGATTTTGAAACAGATTGAGAAGCAACAGGGTGACGTATTTACTCGTAGAGTCAGTCTCTCAAAAATTCAGAAACTCTCCTTGGCGGCTGCAGTCTATTTACGACACAGATTCTTACCAAGATTCCTCGATCCAGTTTGGTCTGGTCTTGCGCGTATTGGATTACTTCCAAACGTTTGATGCTTCTGAGAGATAACCTTCAGACAGTTCGTGTGAATGCTTGAATCCCAGTAATGTAACGGCCTAGGATAAGGTTGTGAATGTCATGCGTTCCTTCGTACGTCTTAACTGATTCAAGATTCGCCATGTGCCTCATGACTGGATATTCATCGAGAATTCCGTTAGCGCCATGAATATCTCTGGAGACGCGTGCAATCTCGAGTGCAATATCGACGTTATTCATTTTAGCAAGCGATATCTGTTCATTGAACCAAGTGCCTTCATCTTTCTTTCGTCCAAGATGATAGGCCAAGAGTTGTCCTTTTGTAATCTCTCTAAGCATCCATGCTAGTTTGTTCTGGACCAACTGGTACGAGGCAATAGGATGATCGAATTGAATTCGGCTTAATGCGTAGGTCTTAGCACTGTGGAAGCAAGACATAGCAGCGCCAAGTGCACCCCATGAAATTCCGAAGCGAGCATTATTCAGACAAGAAAATGGTCCTCTCAAACCCTTCACGTCAGGAAGGATCCGGTCTTTAGGAATCTTACAATCTTGGAAGACGAGTTCAGATGTAACCGATGCCTTGAGCGAATGTTTTCCTTTCATTTCCGGGGCAGAAAAACCTTCATCATCCTTTTCAACAATAAATCCGCGAATAACGCCATCGAGTTTTGCCCATACAACAGCTAGGTCTGCGATGGTTCCGTTTGTAATCCACATCTTTGCGCCGTTGAGGAGATAGTGGTCTCCCATATCTTCTGCCTTCGTGACCATATCGCCTGGGTTCGAACCATAGTCTGGTTCAGTAAGTCCAAAGCAGCCGATGTATTCACCAGAGGCCATTTTTGGAAGATACTTATTCTTCTGTTCCTCACTTCCGAAATCCCAAATTGGATACATTGCGAGTGATCCTTGTACAGAAGCAAAGGATCGAAGCCCGGAATCTCCTCGTTCAAGTTCTTGACAGATGAGTCCGTATGCTACATACGAGAGACCAGGGCAACCGTATCCCTTCAATGGAGCGCCGAGTACACCCATTTCTCCAAGTGCTACTCTCCATTCGTCAAGAAAAATTCCTTCTGCGCATGCGTGTTCAATCTTTGGAATGACTTCTTCATCAACCCAGTCACGAACCATGTCGCGAATCATTATTTCTTCTTCAGTAAGTAAGGATTCAATGTCGTAAAAGTCGACTCCTTCGTATGGTTCCATGGTGTTCCCTATGACAACGTGGTTGAAAGCAATTGATGAACTTTAGCACGACCTCTATGAGGATATGATTCGCTAGTTTTTCTTATCAAAGCCTCGTAGTTGTCTGTATTTCCGTTGTAAAAATGGTGAATTCATGTAAATTAATCCAATAATGACGCCTGGGACGGAAATCGCCACAGCAGTGAACACAATTGTTTCCATGATTCCCAGACTTGGCATCGTTTCGTCAGGAGTTATTTGGACAATCTTCCCAGTGTTGGTGATCATCCACCCATCGTTCTGTCCTTTTTCCCAGATNAATGCGATACTGTCTCCCGCAACACTNGGATTGAATTCNGTTAAGTCTTCTGAAGATGTGTGAAGGACCATTCCATCGATATTTGGTTCATATCGAACGGATTCCATTGGAGCCATGTGGACAATTGTTGTACCATCAAAACCACGACTTAGTTTGATGAAATCACTATCACCCTGNTCAAGAACACGTACATCTGNTTCGCCATTTCCATCAAGATCACCAGTTGATTTTGAGGCGTCCTCAATATCGAGACGTATTGAAAGATATTCTCTTGCGCTTGCAAANCCAGTGCATGTGTAAAGAGTNGANTTAGGACAATCAATTGCCATCCAAGCGCGATTTGATGTCCCACTGATCCAGGATAATTCGCTTGTTCTGTCAATAACTCCAATCCCNTCTTCTAGAGTGGCTACGACACAAATATTTTGTTCAATATGACATGNAATGTCCATTATNGATGAATTCATACTCCCTTCTATTTCAGTGAGAATTTCAGCNTCTTTGACATAGATATTTCCGTTTTTAGCNCCGAAAAAAGCCAAATCTCCACCAGCTCTCCATTCAACACTTGTGAGTTCTACTCCACCCATAATCGTAGCTCCATTTAACGATTCAATTGTTTGGTCAGANTGNACATATCGCAGCGCNGCCCCNAGTTCACCTGCAATGAGTGCTGTTTCACCGTTCGGGTGCCATGCAACATCATTGAAGGATGCGCTACGGCCACTGTCAATGGAAATATCCTTTCCACGATCTCCTGGTTCATCTCCAGATAATCCNTGAACAAATCCTTCTGAACCAACNACAAGTACAGTGCTTCCATCNGGAGAAACATCTCCTGCGTTTAGTGCAAGATCCTGTGAACTAAGCGGCGTCAATTCTGTAAATTCCACATCTGATGCAGATGCAAGAGGNAGNAGGAGAATCCCGAATAAAACCATGGCGATTATCTTGCGCATAGTTGGCGCAGCGATTAACACAAAAAAACCCCCCGCATGAGGTGGCTTCTCTTTCGCGAGACTTATGAGGCACCTGTCGATGGCCTAACATGGAGCGATTCGCAGTTAAGCGTGGTTTAGAAAAGTCGATTGGTGGAAATGCTGGTCTTGCAAAGTTAGCAGCACAACATTTTGAAAACGTACAGGCAAATTCNGAAGGTGAATTTGAAGCATCGTTCGGTCTTCTTTCTTCAATCAAAGGCTCCTACACCGATCAAGGAAAACTCATGGTCGATGTGGTACANCTCAAGGGTTCGGATCTGGAAGATTTTTTGTCTCAGGACGGAGGTCGAGAATCCGCACTAGCAAGTCGNAAGAGATGGTCNGCTTTCCTCGACGAAGCAACAGGTTACACTGCAAAACAGCGAGGAGATAAGGCAAAAGAAGATGCAAAGAAATTTTCAAAGGCTAAATCAGGAATTAAAATGATCCGCAAATCAATTGAGATGAGTACAACCGTAACTCAAGAAACAATCGACCTTGCTGAATCAATGATTGCAGAAATCGAAAGCATGATAGAAGCTGGTACTCCTCCTTCGGAAGGAAAAGTGAAGAAACTCACAGACCTTGTATGAGGTGCGAACATGGATGTTGATACGCTCNTATCTCCTTTTGAGGAAAGATATGAACGTATTAANGAACTAAATCAAGAACAACGTGAACGCCTNTGTTTAATGGTTTCAGATGTTGAAGAATNTGTTGGTATCAATCACCTTGTCGATTGCCTCGCTGATGATACATCCATGTCGGGAGATGGTGTCATTCGATGCTATGTCGGTTTCGAACCAAGCGGTAAAGCGCATATTGGTTGGAAAGTGATTTCACTACAACTTAAGCGAATGCTTGAAGCAAAAGCAAATGTTCTGATCTTCCTTGCAGATTGGCATGCATGGGTCAATGACAAATTTGGNGGAAGGATGGATGATATCCAAAAGACAGCNGTATACATGGAAGAGACCTTCCGTGCCCTTCTTGANTATCCTGAGGAAGGNGANGGACCAGGACAACTTCGATTTGTTTGGGCCAGTANTCTAATGGATTCAGGCGACTATTGGGCAAGAGTACTTCGATGTTCGAAAGGTGCAACNTTNCCAATGGTNAGAAAAACATTCACNATCATGGGGCGTGATGAGGCTTCATCGGATCATGATTTGTCAAAATTCTACTATCCTGCGATGCAGGCTGCAGATATCTTTGAACTTGGAATCGACGTTGCANTCGGNGGAATGGATCAGNGAAAGGCGCANATGTTCATGAGAGATATGGCTTCAAAATGGAANTGGGAGAANGCNACATGCCTCCACACACCNATTCTTTCGTCATTAAAGGCGTCAGGTGTTCGNATGGATTCTTTNGATCACAAGATGAGTAAATCCGATCCAAACGGAGCCCTTTTGCTTCATGATACTCTCGAANTGGTTCAAAAGAAGATGAAGAAAGCATATCTTGATCCTGCCGATGATCATTCGCCTGTATACGAACTTGCCGAGCATGTTGTTTTACCTGAATTTGAATCGATTACTGTCACACCCAACCCAAAGTTTGGAGAGCCTAGTACTTGGAATAACCTCGAACAATTCAAGCAGGCAGTAAAAGATGGCACACTCCATCCTTTCGATGCTAAAATGGGAGTTGCAGCAGGTGTTGCAAACGGATTGGAATCAATTGCTCAGCACTTTGAACAACATCCCGATTCCTATGAAGAAATGCTAAGCATTACATCCTGAACAATTTCAAAGCGGTTCAACACTGAATGCGTGAATTTGAAGAATACGTCGAGTATCTTTCATAAAATTTCTATCTGGAACAGGATCTATCTGAACAATACCATTAATCCGNACAGTATCTCCTACGCTAAATCTATCTACATACTCGTCATCGATGATCACCCATATTGGTTGCGCTGATGAATCATCTATATCAGAAACAGACAGATACTGAATATCCTTGTAAAACGAACCTTCTGCTGTAAGTTTCATTGATTTTCTTAAGCTTTCATAATAACTATACGGGATTTTACCTTCAAAATCAACCATTGCTTTGTTGAAGCATTCTTTACATGGCCCATCTGGACGTTTTCTCTCCCTNGCAATTCTTTGTTTGACAGTCTCTCTGTGGTCGCATTTTGCGCATACGTACAATGCTTCTTGTAAATAGCCAAGTCGAGGNCCAACATCCTTGANGCGAACGACACAACTCACAATTGTNCCTCTGTTTCGCATACGAAGCGCTGAGATACTCTTTGTTCGCTCTGATGGAAGAGAGACTGGCCGTAGAATACATCGTATGTCGCTTACCTCATATTCTGCAACCATCGTACGAAGAACTTCATTTGCGAGTTCGATTGTTGAGACTGGCATTTCATTGAAATAAAGACTGAGAAGATCATTCTGGTCAATATCTCTATAATCGACTTCAAATGTAAAGATCGGTTCTTCTAGGCAATCTGTTCCTTTGAGTTGTGCAAAATCCGCACTGTGTTTCGATTCAAAGAGTTCTCTCCAAGCATTNAGTGTGTCTGCCTGGACTGGAGATGGTCCGGGAAATAATCGCTCATCTGACATGGAANTTTATGTCCTAGCAGACGGTTACTAAAGATTTCTGTCAAATTGGTTTTGTAACGGAAATNGCAAATGATAGAAAGCCAATATTCATGAATCGAGTCATGGTGGGAAGAGCGATACAGATGCCTACAATCGTTGTCTTAGTCAAGCAAGTNCCTGATACAAATGCCAAAATTNTNGTTCAAGGAGGNCGAGTNGATCTTTCCTCCGTCAAGATGGTCATGAGCCCTTACGANGAGTTTGCAATTGAAACAGCAATTCGNCATAAAGAAGCTACTGATGGTACCGTAACTGCGGTAACTGTTGGCGGNCCAGGNGCAGAAAAAATNCTCAAAGACGCTAAGGCGATTGGTGTNGATAANATCGTGCGTGTNTGGGATGATTCATGGACAGATCTTGACTCCAACGCTCTTCAAAGCGTACTNTCTGAAACNATTCANNCATTGGGTGCAACAGTCGTCTANTGTGGNAAATCTGCAGCAGACACAGGTGCTGGNTCNACTGGACCTGGNCTTGCTGAAAGACTTGGNTGGGGAAATGNCTCNAANGTNATTGGNGCGGAATTNTCAGAATCANTTCTCGCCTCAATGCCNGTTGAAACGGGCGTTGCGAAAATCAGCGTTGCTTTACCAGCAGTTATTTCATGTGACAAAGGGGATTTCAAAGTCCGTAAACCAAATGTCAAGGGGATTATGATGGCAAAGAAAGCCAAAGTTGAACTTATGAGCGCATCTGCTCCATCATCATCTATCAGTATCGCTTCTCATTCCATGCCTCCTGCTAAACCAGCAGGAAAAACATTCGAAGGAGGCGCCAGTGCTTCACAAGTCGCACAACTCCTTCGTGATGAAGCAAACGTACTATGAGGTGTAAATGATGACAAATATGATTGTAATAGCAGAACTATCGAAAGGATCAATCCATCCTTCAACAGCAGAACTCGTGACAGCAGCACATGCATACGGTGGTGAACCAACACTTGTGGTACCATGTACGGATGCATCTATTGCGAATTCCGTTCAATCGCTTTCCGGAGTTTCAAAGATTATTGCTGTAAAGTCAGATGTCTTTGGTGGAAGTGACAGCAGTGGATGGGCAAGCGCTCTAGACAGTGCAATACCTTCGGGAACCGTTCTATGTCTTGCCACAACGCGGAGCAAAGATGTAGCTGCACGTCTTGCTGCACGACGAAACATTTCAGTTGTCCAAGATGTGACTGGGATTGATGGAACAAACCTAACTTCTCCAATTTATTCAGGGAAAGCGAATCAAACAGTTTCGGTTTCTGGAGAAGCAGTCATCACAGTACGTGCGAATGTCTTTGATTCAGCAGGAAGCGATGGCTCCTGCGACGTATCAGTGGTTGATGCCTCTGGTGATGTCAAAACGGCTGTGCAAGAAATCTTGCAAAGAGCAAACACTCGTCTCGATGTTTCAGAAGCAAACATCGTGATCTCAGGAGGAAGAGGTACGGGTTCACCTGCAAATTGTTTAATGCTTAATGCACCTTCATAAATTGTCTTGTAAGAACTAACTTTTTCTAACGTATTGTTGGTTGTATTTGCACCGCCGCCGGCTGGAAAACTAAAAAGACCAGCCTCAGAAGAGCTTACACCCTTCATGTTATCTTTAGGAGAAGG
>NHFS02000012.1 GCA_002171315.2 Euryarchaeota archaeon TMED117
GTCTGTGAAACTTGTTTCCTCGCCAATAGAATGATCGATTTTTGAGTCTTCAACTCCAAAGAGAGAAGGGGTTGGTTGAATCGTACCAAGGAGGATAAATCCAGTTATGACAAAATGAAGTGCAATCCTACCTTTCCTCATAGCACCTCTGTGTTTCATCACATTCTTGAGGATTGCCAATGTTTGGACAGACCTGTTCATTGTGAAACTTCATATCTACTGGGCATGTGCAACTCTCGATTGGTGTATGGCAAAAGACTACATTGCACGCGACCCACGTACTGGGCTTCCCATTGCTACTGGGCGTAAGCAACGTAAGAAAAACACCAAAAAACAGGTCACTGGTCCTTGGCAAGAATGTTCTCGAAAGGATATTCTTGCTCTTGCAAACGGAGAAATACCTCAACTTCAGGTTGATTGGGGTGGCCGTCGATACGTCTTGCCTCGTGAAGATGGTATACGAGGCCTTGGACGATTGAAAGGTGTCTGGGCTGATAGAGCGCATACCTGCCTCCTCAAGGCCTTAGAATCCGATGAGGCAACTATTCGTATAGCAGCACTTGAAATTCTTCCAGTGGTTGCAGAACAACGTTCCGATGAACTGTTTGATTGGCTTTCTGTTCTTCTTGATGATGACGAAGCATCGGTTCGTAAAGCAGCAAGTCAATGTCTTGAAGATTCAGCACCTACATTCCCGTCTGGAATTGATAGTTCATTAGCACAGGAACTACGTTCACCAATCCATGCCCGAAGCGAACCAGCATGGCGCGGTTTGAAGGGACTTACAGAAACATGGCCTGAAGTTGCTTGCGATCATATCGATGAATTGTTGCTTGTAACCGACGTCGGTCTTCGAAGGAAAGCTTCGAAGTTGTTGAGAAATATTGTTCAAAGAGCAGGAGCTATGGGTTGGGATTTGATCTCTTGGGCCCTTAACGATGAAGATGCTGATGTACGTAGAAATGCTTCGAGTACCCTTGCATCCCTGTCGAAGAAAGAACCTCGTATTGCGATTATGCTTACAGAGCGAGCCATTCTTGACGCTGATGCGAAAGTCCGCAACAATGCGTTGAGAGCAATCCGTTCCATGGATACCGATGATTCACGTGCTCGAACATTGATTATGAACGGAACTCGTCATACCAATGTCGAAGTACGACGATCTTGTATTGAGATGCTACCAATGCTCTTGGTTGAGGATAAGTTGCGTCTTATTGCCACCGAGTTACTTCAAACTGAAACGAATGCAGAACTCAAGAAAATGCTCAATGAATACACATTCGATGCATCGATTGAAGGAACAGAGGCTCAGAAGAACACGTTCCTTGCTCCTGCTTTACCTGTACCTGCTTTGGAACGAGAGGTTGCTCAGGCTCAAGGGCAAGCCGTTGGCTTGGAATCTGCACCTCTCGATCGCCCTCCATTACTAGAATCAACGGATGAATTACCTCAAGACCCATAACGACATGGTTATGAGGGGGTGTTGAGTCGGTTGGCCATCGAGGTCTTCACATGATGGACGACAAAGAATTACAATTCGACCGACTTTGGGAAGGAATCACACCGAAAGGAGTGAACCGTACCAAGGCTCTCAAATTCAGACAATACATCCTAGAGCACGTCCGACAAATGCGCAGACCACTCAACCGTGACAACGCAAAGAAGTACTGGATGGGTATTCTCCAGGCAGAAAAGAAAGAGCGCGAGAACTTTTGAAGTGTAGTGGGGGCCACTTCCGTTTCGGTGGCCTGAACCGAATGAAACGGAAGGAGCAACATGTTCACCAAAACGAGATTCGATTCACTCGACTTACCTAGTCACCTCATGGATGCAATTACTGCAATGGGATGGGAATGTCTTACTGAAGTTCAGAGAGACACGATTCCATTGGCCAGAAGCGGTCGTGATGTCATCGGTCAAGCCCGAACTGGTTCCGGAAAGACTGCAGCATTTGGCTTACCTATTCTCGAATCATGTGAACCAAACGGAACACTTCAAGCGCTTATTCTAGCACCGACTCGTGAACTTGCACAACAAGTTGCTGAGGAAATGACACAACTTCAAGGCGATTCAGGCTTGAAGATCATGACCGTTTATGGTGGTACAGATCTCGAAAAGCAAGCACGTGGTCTCGACGATGGTGTTGACATCATCGTTGGAACTCCTGGTCGTGTCATGGACATGAGTCAACGAGGTCACCTCGACCTTTCCATGGTTCAGACGTTTTGTCTCGATGAAGCAGACCGTATGCTCGATATGGGATTCCTCCCAGACATCATGTGGGTTCTTGAGAGAACAACTTCTCGTAAGCAAACCTTGCTCTTCTCAGCTACATTCCCTCAAGAGATTCTTGATGCTGCAAACGAATTCATGAACACACCTGAATTCGTGATGACAAATCAAGAAGAGTTGGATGTACCGCCTATTGACTTGTTTAACATCTCCATTGGCCGCACCAATAAATTGTGGGCACTTGGTCGGTTACTGGTTCGTATGGGTGATGATGATCAAAGCATCGTCTTCTGTAATACAAAGCGTATGGTCGACTTGGCAGTACAACGCTTGAAGAAGCACCGATTCGATGTTGCAGGTCTTCATGGCGATCTCAATCAAAATCAGCGAGAACGCATTATTGATTCTTTCCGCAAAGGTGAGATAAAGACCGTTATCGCTACAGATGTAGCTGCTCGTGGTATTGACATTGATGGAATTACCCTCGTTGTCAATTATGACGTCCCTTCTGATATTGATTCATTCATTCATCGTATTGGGCGAACAGGACGAATTGGCCGTCACGGAGAAGCTTGGAGTCTCGTCTCAAAGGACGATGCACCTCAGATGAACAAAATCATTGCAACCTACAATTTGCATATTCTTGATTCTGAAGCGCCTGACCTTCCTGAAGGGGTGGAAAGAGATCCTGTCAAGAAGCAAGATGATTACGGTGAAACTGCAGATGTATACGGATTTGTATCAATCAAAATTCATTCAACACGAGAGAGCCTCGGTTCACCTCGAACCATTGCAACTTGGTTTGAGCAACATATCCGTTGTGACTCCCTTGCAATCGGTGATGTTCGCTATGATGGTGATTCCACAGTCGTTTCTATTCACAGCAGCAAACTTGGATTAGCTATGAAAGCGCTTAACGTGCATCCGATGGGTGATGGAATCGTTCAAGCAACTGTTCTCTGATCATTCTTCTTCTGAAGAATTGGAGCGTTTTCTCCACGACCCTTTTGGCTTTTCTTTTGATTTGCTTTTAGTTGCTTGAGCAGGTTCTTGCAAAACCTTTGTTGGACGTTCTGGCCATTCACCAGATTCATCCTTACGTTCAATTTCATAGATTCCAGCGGTTCCTAAAACCAATCCGAGAACTGCGAATGACCAGGCGCCTTGTATTGCATTATCCCAATCTGCTTGGGCTTCAATACAAGTTCCAGTTGTTAGTTCACTAAATTCGCAATAGTTGATCACTTCTTTGGCTTCTGTTGCATCTGCATTTGCATTGATCCACATCCATGAAATGAGGAAGAACGTAACCATTGTAATGATCAATCCATAGTGAAGTCTGGACCAACGTCTTCTGAAAATGATTCTCCATTGTTCCTTCTTTTCTTGGGATGCTTGGAGTGTGCGTGAACCCGCTCCAATGTATCTAAACCAAACTAGCCACATCAGTAAGAGGACAATTAGGAATCCCCATTTGTAGACAAAATTGTGGTANTCCCACATNTTGTTCAAGCATCCTGCTTGGTCTGGATTGGCAAGACAGCCATCGACTGCGATNGGGTAAAAGGCNACAAGNCGAACGATGTTGAGTACGTATACAAGAGCACACATAACNCCCACTGCTTTGAAGCGTTGTCGTTGTGATACACCATCTGTCATCAAGATAAGAGTTGATATGAAGATCATCTCNTGAATCCCTGCACATTCATCAGAAACGTAGAGNCCGACCGAATTGAATTGTCCAGGAAACGATTCATGATAGAAATCAATTCGCGTCATCCAACCGCTGTGACTGCTCAGAGTTGAGGCAGATTCTCCAAACATTAGCTGGGTTATTTCATTCCAGATGTAGGCTTCTGTAACCTGAATAAACGCAAGTGTATCCGATGGTTGAGTAATGAACCAATACAGTGCCTCAACTGCAAGTAAAGCCAATGGAATCTTCCCATATTGAAGACCAAGTTGGCCAACTTCGGACCAACTCATGTCATCGTTATGTTTCGCCGAGGCAGAAGCAGCCATCGGTTAGGGCTTGGGGCTGCTCCACTTGAACATGTTGTGTAACAGCAAAATTCTCCTTCGGATGTGTTGAAAAGGTGAATCGATTCGGTTGTGTATGGATGAGCCAACAAAGAAGCCAACACATCGTCTTGATGTTCTAGGTTTCTTTTGTCCTGTACCTGTTGCAGAAGCAAAGCAAGCCCTCTCTTCGATGACTGAAGGTTCTGTCCTTGAAGTTCTTGCCAGTGATCCAGAAACTCTTCACGATATTCCAATGATGATTGAGCGAACTTCTCATCAAATTGTTAATGTCAAAAAAAGTCAAGGCGAATTTACATTCCTTATCGAGGTGAGATGACGTGAAATTCGAGGTTCCTAGTTCAGCAAAATTACCTACGAAATGGGGTGAGTTCGATATTCATGTTCACCATGAAGAGAAAACAGGTCTTGACCATGTGGCACTAATGATGGGGTCAATGGATGGACCTGATCCTGTTTTACTTCGAGTTCACTCAGAATGTTTGACAGGAGATGCATTTACCTCTTTGCGATGCGACTGTGGCCCACAACTCGATGCAGCATTGTCTGCGATAGCAACCAATGGATACGGCTGCTTACTCTATCTACGGCAAGAGGGTAGAGGAATCGGTCTTCATGCTAAGATTCAAGCTTATCATCTTCAAGATCAAGGTGCTGATACTCTTGATGCCAATCTAATGTTAGGACATCCTGCTGATGGGAGAGATTACGGAATTGCTGCTACAATGCTTTCTGAACTAGGGATTTCATCGGTTGCGCTTCTCACAAACAATCCCGATAAAGTCATGCAACTAGAAAAACATGGAATCGTAGTGGCCAAGAAAGTACCACTCATAGCAGGTATTGGCGAGAAGAATCTAGACTATCTCCAAACGAAGGTTCAACGCATGGGTCACGTCATTGACTCCTCTGAATTAGAATAAATGGGGCCGTGGCCGGGAATTGAACCCGGGCTGGCAGAACCACAATCTGCCGTGCTAACCCCTACACCACCACAGCCATAGGGATTTAGCCGTCATGAGCGAGGTATTTCAACAATCCGACGGGCAATCGAGAAACCCGTTGATTGAAATGCTACCGCTGAATGTGTAAACCATGCGAGCCAAGGTGACTTCCGTCTTTCTCTGCTTGATGTTTTTTGGCGTCCTTCTTGTACCTACTCTAAATCCTGCGAGCGCTCGAAGTGTTCATGAAACCGCAGATTACGACTTGTTCCCACAAGGTAGTTTCACCGATGCAACGGATTGGACAACTCAAGCAACGACATCATTCACCTCTCAGCCTGCAACCTACACCGATGCTATGGTGGCAGATCAGCGAATCACAATGGTTCACCAACGCCCTCAGAACCTTGACGCAATGGAATATTGGGGGACAAATAGCCCAACAGAATCGGACGATGTTGTTGGATCACCTGATGGATTGTTTTCATGGTCGACAGGTCCCATTATGAGTGTTGATGGGTTTGACTTCTCTGCATCAACTCAGTATGTCATCACCTCTGTTGATGTGCTCGTAGCATTCAAGATTACAGATGCACTAAGCATCGATTCTGTGCGACTTTCTATGGATTGGTCGAATGGAACTGAAATCATGCGAACATGGTCAAACACCAACGGAGAAGTTGATTATATCAACAACTCAGCTTATCGATTAAGCATTAGTTCAGTCGATGATTGGTCTTGGTCTATGCTTTCATCAATCGGTCTTACGATGGATTATGTTTCAGTTGGCCAGACCGATGATGCTCGTTTGGAATTGGATGCTATTGGTATTGAAGTGACGATGGAAACAGCGTGGTATGGTGGTGAGGTTGCTCAAGCAGTTTCAACAGCCTCTGGCCATGAAATGCCTATTCAAGAGGTCGATATGAGTCAAGGCGACTACAATGGAATGTCTCTTTCTGTATGTGGATTGGAATCAACCGATATGAGCACCATCGGCTCGTGGACAAGTATCGCTCTTCAACGACCAGCAGAACAGTATTTTGGCCGCATCCACTTCGATGTCAATGAATCAGGAACTGAAGGAAATGTCAGTGTTCAGTACGCAACTTCCTCTGACGGTGAATCATTCTCAGCATTTACGATTCACAACACTGAAGCATTACCTTTGGTTGAATACATCAAAGTTCGTGTTCTCACAGATACCTCTTGCATCACATCCGTTCGAGTCGATGTCAATGATCCAACACTGAGCATCGCTGGTAGAATCTACGGGGATGGTTCAGGAATTGATGGAAACTATTCGAGATGGACAATTTCAGTAGGCGGAAGCACAGTTGCGAATCTTCCTGTTTCAGTTGGCACCTTCAATCATCAAATTCCAATTGGCGCTTATATGTCAACTGGACAAACAGATCTCAGCATCATGATCAAGACTTGGTTTACTTGGGATTCTGATGGTAGTGCAAGCACAACAGCCTTGGANGTAAATTCTATAGATGTTAGCGGTGGATACGATATTTTCTATGATGAAGATCCAGTTTGCCAACTTNTTGGAGATCAACAACTNTCTGAAGATGGTGGAGGNATCTTTGTTCCATTNTTNACNCGATGNACTGATGANCGAACAGATCCAACGATGTTGAGTGTTGAATTCCAAAATTCGCAACCTGATTTGGTGAACGTTAGTCTAGACCAAGGTGAAGTCAGAGTATCACTCCTCGAAGAGCAATCCGGTTCTGCGCAAATTCTGATGACAGTCTCTGATGAAGCTGGAAATAGCCATATTGAATCGTTCAATATCATCGTCGATTCGATGGATGACGCTCCTGTTCTCAATGAGTTCCCTTCACTGGTTCGAGTTGAGCATGCTGTTGCAACCACTCTTGCTTTCGGATGGTCTGATGTTGATACTCAGATTTCTGACATCACACTTTCGAGTAACAAGACCTGGGTTGAAGTTGACTTAACCAACAGTTCTCTTATCATTACAGCTCCAACTCCTGGCTATACATCCGTTGAGTTGACACTCTGTGATGAGACGACATGCGTGGATAGAGTTCTGGATTTGGATGTTCGATCGCTTCCAGACTTACGTGTTGAATCCGTTGTTGTTGGAGAAGGTTCACCTGATGGAACATTTGTTGAATTAACAGAAATTGAACATGGAGCATATGTAACGACNCGTGTCTATGTTGCCAATGATGGATTTGTCAATGCTGAGATGGTTACCATTCGATGTACTGTGAANGGNATGGTAAGNGATATTGCAACCATTACAACTCTCGTNCCAGGNGCAATGTCAATCGCNACGTGTGAATTNCAAGCACCGTTTGAAGGTCAATTNCTTCGNATTGATGCAATCGTTGANGGCGGTGAAGTNATCGATGANGGTGATGAAACCAACAATGAGGGTACAAAGAATCTCATCTTGATTGAAGCAGCGGTTACTGACAACATTAATTCNGATGAAGGATTGTCGACAACAACCGTTTGGATCATCAGTATTNTCGCACTNATTGTCATCATTGGTGGATTNACGTTCTTTGCTCCTNCGAGCATTAAGAAATACGATGGACTCGCTTNTCAAGANACTCCGNNNAGTCNNGNNNTTGATGAACAANNTAANCCNNTTTTNNTNGAAAATGAACAGAAGTAGANTCCNTTTTGGTTGTGAATATNATGGANTCTCCTATTCTCTACAGTTTCCGTCGATGCCCNTACGCAATGCGAGCAAGAATGTCCTTACTTGAATCAGNNGTCGAAGTTGAACTTCGAGAAGTCATCCTTAGAGATCGCCCTGATCACATGATGGAAATCTCACCAAAGGGAACGGTACCTGTTCTTCTCTTACCAGATGGAACAGTTATCGAAGAGAGTCTCGACATTATGNTGTGGAGTTTNGATGAATCATGGCTTNTTGGTGATTGGAAGGATCTTATTGATGTNAANGATGGAGATTTCAAGCATCATCTTGATCGNTACAAGTACAACAATCGTTACGAGAATGTNCTCTCNTCTGAGGAACACAGNGAACATGCAGTATCAATTCTCAAGACNTATGANGANCGATTGTCCAANCAAGCATACCTTTGNGGAGATTCAATCAGTTTAGCAGACCTCGCTCTTTCACCATTTGTTCGACAATTTGCAAATACNGANCGAGNNTGGTTTGACCAACTTCCNTTGCCANATCTTCATAATTGGCTTGAAGGTATTCTTGAGAGTAATTTGTTCAAAGCATGCATGGTCAAACATAAACAATGGCAGGAAGGAGATGAACCAGTTTTCTTTGGTTGAGTTGATTTTNATTGAAATTATTTTGATTCCATAGACTTGTTTAGAAAGAGATTGAAACCAATATCCGCTTGTCGGATAATCCCAAAATACACGTGAATCTTCATAACGGAGATGCCAAAGCGGCGATTATTCCAAGACTGTGGGGGTCGTTCAGTTTGACTGATGGAATGGGTGTGGGGACATGTCTGAATTAAAAATACGAATAGAAACAGAGGAATACATCTACGAAGAGTACTACGAAGCTTGAATCACCAGCGTCGTGGATAGACATCATCTGCGATCAATACTGCTGATGGTCGAGCAATTTCGCCCTTTTCCATAGTAGAGATATCCTTGCTGTTGAAGTTGACCTTTACGAAGCAGACTGCTTCGCCTTTGATGCTCGTTACCAGAACATTTTGTCCAACAGAGAGATCTCCTGGAATAGATACTAATCCTGGTCGAAGTAATGGTGCACCATGTGCTAATGCTGCTACTGCACTGTCCTTGACAACGATTCGTGGAAGATGGGTCATCAACTTTTCAATTGGGTGAAGCATCCTTGAGAGTGCTTCTGGTTCATTGCATTCCTTCCACAACCATACTGCATCAGCAATATCGTGGAGTTGGACGCAGTCCTTGAGATCAAAACTTCCTGAATCTTCTCTTCGGAGTTCCTTCAATGTAATTGGTTGATCTAACAAGAGTCCCATATCCTTGGCCATTGTTCGAATATAGGTACCTGCTTCACAACGAATTCGAGTGATAAGGAATTTTTCATTACGATCAAGAACTGTAAACTCGTGAATCTTTCTTGTTCGAACTTGAACACGAACGGCTGAAATTTCTGGAGGAACGTTATAGATTCGCCCGGTGAGTTGTTGAATGACTTCGTCCATTCTATCTTCATCAACTGGAGTTTTCATTTGAAAGATTGCGATGTAGGTTTTGTCATGCTCAAGAATCTGTTTTGTTAATCGCATTGATTTTCCTGCCATCAGAGGAAGAACCCCTGTTGCGAATGGATCAAGTGTTCCTCCATGGCCCAAACGGGTTAATCCGAGTAGGTCTCGAACCCATGCAGCGACTTGGTGAGATGTAGGTCCAGCTCCTTTGTCGAGGAGAAAGAATCCACCTTCGAGACGCTGCTCGATGGTTTTCTGATCAGGATAGGTCCCAAGGGCTTCATCAGTTGAAGCATTTTCATCTAATATCATAGTTGTAGAACCCAATTTTATTCCTCCAGTATGTGAAGAACCGAGGCCAGCACTTCTTGAGCGTTTAGGTCAGAGGCATTGATGATGTGTGTGTACGGTTCTGTTTGTTGTGGAAGCAGTCCATACAATTCGTCAAATCTCTGTTCATCAACTTTTGATCGTTGTTTGTTTGCATCGATAATCAAATCCAACTCACCGCCTTCTCGTGCTTGAACTCTCTTTGCTCGTTCAATATCATCGACTTCCAACCAGATACGTGGTGTGGATAGACCGAGTTTGTATGCCCACCATCCAGAGAGTCGGCTTTCAACTACTGAGGGTGCTTCTTCATCCGTTCGCATCATCTGTTCTTTCAGGAGGGAATCGAGTT
>NHFS02000081.1 GCA_002171315.2 Euryarchaeota archaeon TMED117
GTTTTCTCTTGTTCGAAACATCATCAAGCATAGTGGGCTGAGTTACGAAGATGCTTGTCCGTTTGATCCTGTATTTGAGGGAAGAGAGATAACCAGATGGAACGACGGAAATCCTACCTTTGCCGAAGTGTTGTTGACACCAACCCGTATCTATTGTGATCCTGTGGTCAACTTACTCCACCACCTAAAAGCAGAAAATGGCACTGTTCACGGTGTTCATGGAATCGCTCACATCACCGGCGGAGGATTATCCAATCTTCTTCGATTGCATGATTCACTTGGATGGCATATCGAAAGCCCTCTGCCGATACCTCCTGAATTTGTCTGGCTTCAATCGAATGGAAATGTCACGGATTTGGAGATGCATCGAACATTCAATATGGGATTGGGAATGGTCCTTGCTGTATCAAAAGAGTCGAGTGAAGCTATTCTTAATTTCCTTGCAAAAAGGAATTCAGGAGCACAGATTATTGGCCATGTTCATGATGATGGACACAGAGTTACCCATGTGAATTCAGATGTTGTGTTTCAACACTATTGATGCGGTGCGGTCAAGAAGAAGAATCGGTTCCATTGACCATGGCCGATACCTTCACTGGAGCAGATGACCCTGCTGGTTGGCCTGGTCATCTTTGGCTAGAGGGCCGAACGATTGTTCATCTTCAATCTGATCAAGAGCGCCCCTCTCATATGCCAAGAGGGCCCGTTGCAAAGTCTGGAACTGGGTTCATGAATCCTGCAATGGCACCTGCTCGGACCAGATCTGTTCTCTTGTTACAGGATGCACTTGAACATGGTTGGCTCGTTGGCAATCGCCCAATTCGCGCTCTTGATGCATTGTGCGCTACTGGTATTCGAGTAAGAAGATGGAGAAATGAAATTTCTCCTGGCCTTCAAGACCGCCTCCATATTACAGCAAATGATCTCGATTCTGAAGCGTTGGATTGGGCGTTATCCTCCGTTCGGAAGAACAGGACAAATGGGGTCTTTCCTGAACTCGACGACGAACAGATACCAACTGAACACATTACTGAAAATGGAATTCATTTCCAACGTTATGATGCTCGAATGGCAATGATTCAAGGCTCATTTCAATGGATTGACCTCGACCCATTCGGTTCGCCTGTACAATTTCTTGATACTGCCCTACAAGGTCTTGGGCGTGTTGGCGTTCTCGAAGTGACTGCAACAGATACAGCAGCACTTACAGGGTCATCATCGACATCAGGAAAAAGAAGATACGGGCATAATGGGATTGTCGATCATTACGCTCACGATGATGCTGTGCGGGTCTTACTAGGAACGATTGCAACAAGTGCAGCACGATTAGATCGATCGATTGAGCCGATTCTTGCTCTCTTTGATGGCCATCATGTTCGCGTTTCAGTTGTTGTTCGTAAGAGCAAGCAAGGTGCTGATGAAAATCGTCAACTTATGGGGTGGCGAGTTCGGCACGATGATACCCCCTACACATTCGAAAAACACCCAACTCCCGAACAGATTGAACGTTCGAGTGGGCCTATGTGGATTGGTCCATTATGGAATGAGGACATTACACGCCGGATGACAGAGGATCATGCGGTCAAGTGCTGTTTACCTAACGAGGAGGACTTGAATTCTGCACCAGACATTGGATTAGAATGGAGTGAACTTGACCAAGTCTATGCGGAGCGAGAACTGAGACGATCTGTTCGCTACATCTCAGATGCATCTTCCTTGCTTTCATCTGAACATCTTCTGCTACCATACGATCAGATTGCTCCTTGGGCAAAGGCGACATCAATGCCTTCGATGATCGACCTTATTTCGGCGTTAAACGAAGAAGGCTACCTTACTGCCCGAGTTCCTGACCTAAGACCGTATATCGCAACAAAAGCACCGTATGACGTAGTCTTAGAGATGGTACGTAAAATGGATTTAACCAAATGATGGATCGTTTTCAACATCGTCATCGCTTGGTGAAGGAAGAAGTGGTGTGGAGTTCTGAATAATCTCTTGAACCGAATGTTCAATTTCTCTTGCACTTTCAAGCATCTTGGAAAGTGGAATATCGACACCAGTCATTTCTGTGATTGCTTCAATAGCAACAGCTGCAGCACGAACATCAGGATACATTGGGCTCGCTTCTGAAAGAAGGGCGGTAATATCAAGATTGAGTCGATCGCCTTCACTCAATAAGAAGCCAGTAATTCCTGAAACAATTCCTCGTTGTATTGTGTGTAAATCCATCTCTTTCAATCGCTTCCTTGCCTTCTCAGATGCTCCAACAGCAAACAACCCTTCGCCTTGTACTTCTTTTTCGGGTTTTAGAATTCCATCGATAATGATGAGTTGTTCAAATCCACCGGCGGTAAACCATTCCAAAACGGTGGATCCAAAGGCAATGTCTTGTTCTTTTTCAAATTGAATTTCAGCGGTAAAAACTCCAATTCCATTCCCCTGATAGACCCTTACTGGGTGCCGAGGAACTTCATTTTGGATAAGGGCAACTGCAGGGAATCGTTCATCCATGACCGTCCCTAATTGAGTCAACCCAAGTGATTCAATGATGTGTGAGGTTGCTATAACTCCGACCATTCCGGCCGTAGTAAATCCACAAACTGCGACACCTCCGGTGGTTGGGTCAACCCCTGAACGTAGAACAAGATCATATGTCCCAAACTGCTGACTCATTGTTCCCCCTCATTCTTCTGGTCAACTCGTGTTAGAAAAATATCACGCTTGTTATTCTGTGAATTCGGACCAGTCTTCAGCACCTTCTTCTCGGTACCACCATGTTCCGTTTTCATCTTCCCACCATTCGGTTCCGTATTCATCGACTGAGATGCCATCGTCTTCTTCAACAGACTCTTCAATGGATTCTTCGGGTTCTGGTTCCTCGTGCTCTTCGATAGTTTCATTCGAATCGCTGCCGGACAATTCTGAAATTAAAGAATCGCCAGGGCGCTCAATAATTTCAGGTTCAGCATTGATTGTTTTGTCTTCAAATTCATCCAATGGTTTTCCTTCTGGAATCTCTGGAGCTGGTTCCTTCTTTTCCATAGGGAATTCATCGTCGTCTCCGTAGAATTCATCGTCATCAAATCCTGCGCCTGCGCGGCGATTTAGCATGACATAGCCAAGAATGACCAAAACGAGAAGAACACCTCCAATCCCTCCGTAAAGAATCGTGTTTGACGATTCCTTGTCGTCACCATCCGTATTTGTTGGTTCTACAGGTACATCAAGGGAAGCCGTCCATTCCACAGTATCTGAGGTCATTAGAGGTTGAAGCGAGTTGTAATCCGGAGAGGTTGTGTAGATGGAGAAGCCGAGGGTTTTCACAACACTCTCGTCTTTCTGTGCATTCCAAATCTGATCATAGGTTGGTTCAAACGAAATTGTTGCAGAACCATTTGCTGCAATTGTTACAGTTGATGGTTTGTTAAACAATGCCGGTATATCAGTGGCCGTTAATTCGACTGAAATAAGGAACGGATTTGGATTATTGACTTGACATTCAATCGGGTCGCTATCCATCTTCTTATTCGTTAGAATCGTTGAACTCTCACACGTTACTGTCGCAGGCAACAGGACGCTAGGTACCCATTCAGGCTCGGTGGTATTCGTGGTTGTTTCGTTGTCTATTGAATCATCAACGTATGCATTTAGTTGAGTCGTATGAGTAAGTGTTCCAAACCAGTTTCGGTCGTCGGTTGAGACATTGAATTGGAGATACGTCGCGTTTTCAAATTCAGAAACGACGCGAATCTTACCTAGAGAGATTGTTTCAGTACCGCTGTTGATAGCAATATCTGATTCATTAAATGCAGTCCAATGGATTGTGGTACCCTCTAACGAATTCTGTTGAGCAAGGTCATTAACATCGTTCGCTGTTAGAGTGATGTTGAGGTCGATTGCGTCATTCGAATCTTTGTCGATATTTGTTGGTCCTGAAAGAAGGGCATCGATACCAGAACTCATGTTCAATTGTGCTGAACTACCAAGAATCGGTTGAACATCTGTAGGCTCAATGTTCGCCATTGCTGCGTGGAGGGAGAGGGTTTCTCCATAGGTCGAGCTAAAAGTGAGGAACGCTGTTGGGATTGAAGCATCGCCCAGTGTTGTTGCATCAATAGGCGTCCATTCACCGTTCGAATCTGTCGTTCCAGTTAAGTTCGTAACTTCGTTCCCAACGGTTATGGCTAAGGTGATTTGGGCATTTGCTAATGGAGAAAATCCACTTCCATCCTCAACACTTGCATCAATCTCAATCTTGAGGGGTTGATTTGAAACAAGGTATTGATCTGGATTTCCGGTTGTTACCGTTATGTCGAGATTACTTTGAAGATAGGTGTTGTTGAATGACACCGTTGGCCCAGCAAACGGTAGAGGAAGAGATGCATTGTCATAGATATCTACAGCAGCGATTGCAACCCAATACTGAGATGCATCCTCAATAGAGTTTCCAGTAACGCTTCCAGATGAGTCGGTGTAATCAGACATTACTGAGATGTCATAGGACGTGGTTGAATTTGTAAGTGTTGCAACTGGGAGATATGTTCTATCGCCGAGTTTGAAGTTCTTCTCTGAAGTGAATTCACCGATTGATTCTGTTGAATCATCGAGGCTCGTGTTTGAAACATAAACAAGATACTCTTCGACAAATGAGTCGACGCTTGAAGTCCAAGATACCCGCAGAGGGTTGCTTTCTGTACTTGCATCGAGATCAAGAAGTTGAACATTCGTTGCGCTTTCTGGCGCAGCAGGGTAAGGTATGGTTACTGAGAGAGACTGAGAGAGATTGCTTATCACGCCAAAAGTGTGGGTTGAGCGTACAACGTATCCATATGTTGAGCCAATCTCAACTTGTGTATCGGTATAATTGTTCGAACCTATCACGATATCATGAGGAGCAGTCCAATCATAGTTTGTCGATGAAGACATCTTGAATATTTGGAATGCTTGTAAATCAGAACCGTATGTTGACAACGGTTGCCATTCTATCGTGACATGATTTTCAGTTAGTGATTCAACTGAAACAATCGGCGTTGGAGGTAAGGCAAGATCTGGTGCCCCAAGAGTATAATTACCGCTGAATGAAGTAACATCGAACGTTCCTGCCTTTGAGGTTTCAACAGGTAATATCACAGTAAACGACCCTGTTCCCGGAAGCATTTGTTGATTCAGAGAATTACTCAATGAACCAAGAGTTCCTGCGGTTGTTGCAACGTGAAATTCAATATCATAAGCAATATCCAAATCAGTGAGGTTCGCCGTTCCGTTTGAATTGCTTGATATGGACATCATATTACTAACCATTTCAATACCATATCCGTCAGAAAGGCCTGGGTATGCTGGAATACGCGGAGATAATGCGTCCCGTATGATGTCGTTCGTATCTGAAAGTGTTAACACTCCAATATCTGAAATCGTGCTACTCGAGTAACCTTCAATCGAAAGATCGATGTTGCTATCCACATCAACATCCAATGACAGATTGTGCCAAGCACCAATNAAAATTCCTTGAGTNNCNTCTCCTGCGAGAATGAATTGTTCCATCAGACCGTCTCCATCCAGGTCATCGAAGTAAATATCTCGCGGTTGTGACCATGGAGTGAGTGGGTTGAGTGTTGGAATACCAACTCCAGAAACGCCTATTGATCTAAATCCAATGTTTCCTTCAAGTGTAGCGGGATTGTTATCAGCAAATCCAGGATCTGGTAAGAAAAATGAAGGTAGTCCATCGTTATCATGGTCAGCTATCGTCGCATTATCGGTAAATATTTGATCGTTCGTTTGAACCTGAGTCCACGTTTGCCCATTATTTAGGAGAATATTTGAACCCATAGTTTGCGGTGTGATGAAATCAGTATCACCATCGCCATCAACGTCACCTGATACAGAAAGTGCTGAAAGATTTCGGAATTTATTGATGTTCGGATTGAGAGTTTTTGTAATTGCATCATAGGTTAATTCGGTTGCATCATTCTCATCATCCGACACCAAGATGATTGTCTGAGTACGATTAGGCGCGAAGAATTCACCCACATGCAAACTACGCAGTTCTGCCCTCCCATCCCAGAAATTCCATTTGTAAATATTAGCCGAATCAGCTATTTTCGAGCTGTTTGTTGTTGCATCAAACGTATTAACAGCAACGAGACCGTTTCCGAAATAGCCGTGAACAGAAATGAAGTCAGAATAATTGTCTCCGTTCAGATCACTTAATTGAACATCAATGGGTGCTGTTGTAATGTTCACTGTGAAGTAGGCGTCATAGGTGGATGACGTTGAATTATAGTAATGGATGCACATTGTTTCATTAAATTGTTCGAATGTAATGACATCGTCATAGGAATCATTGTTCATGTCTGCGGTTCTGATTCTTTCAGACGTTTGGCACGTAGCAGTCCAATTGGTTAAGCTGTACGTCATTGAAGTCGCATTGCTCTCAACAACTGCAAAACCAGTCCCTACTCCTGTAGAGTAGTTTTGTGTTGAAAAGACAAATGCATCAGCCATTGAGTCGTTGTTTGAATTCCCCATCTCCATTTGCTGTATAGAGCCGACTTGAACGAATTGTGCTTCGATATTGGGCGTGTATGTTACATTCATTTGGCTCGTTTGCAATGAAGCATTCTTAGGCAATAGAATTGGACTCGGCATCCCAGTGCTGTTGTTTAGTTGAACCGAATCGTAAGTATTTCCAGTTTGGAAACTGTTTTGATGGGATAAATCCCCATATCCTTGGCCAGAGTAAGTCCAGACTGTATTTCCTTGGCTGTTGTTGATGAAGACACTACCAGGCGTAGGCGAAGCATAGGTGCTGTCGACCAAAAAGGATGCATCTTGGTATGTGACATTTCTTTCCAAATCAATTTCTAAGGCGAGGGAAGTGTTGTTTCCATCCGATTGAATCGTGAGACTGGAAGCATTGTTTGCGAATGTTGATACTTGTGTAGGAGATGCTGTGGAGGGCGAGATGAAAAGAACTGAAGCCAATAAAATTGAAACTAAAAATAGAGATTTTCGACGGGTCTTGGCTTCGTGCATGGTATCACCTGCATTCTACGCAGACTACCTATACTTCAAGTCGATTACGCTTAGATTGTACAAATGAGAGGTAAAATTTTGTTACACTTACGCTCATTTTGTTATCGTGGCAAATATACAAGGGTTATCAACGAGGGGGGGTTCCTAGAACTGATACCCATGGTAGCACAAGCGAAAATAACGGTCACTGCAGGCGATTTAGAGATTGACGTAAGCGGAGCAACAGTTGAAGTCGATGCTCGGCTCATTCAAATGAGACATGATGACACATGGTCAATTGTCCTCGAACGCGTAAAAGAAGCGAGAGATGCCGCTATTGAAGCGGCCATCGATGCTGCGAGAGATGCTGGTTTACCAGAACGCGGTTCTGCGTTTAGATCACTGGTTGAGAATTGCGCATTGAACAAAAAGCCAGATCAAGTGCTCGCCGCAATTCATTATCTCCGTGACGTAGAAAATGTCCAAGATAGTCCCCCTAGAGTGGTGAATCAGTTGTTCTCAGATGGAGGAATCGACCCCCCTGGCAACCTTTCATTGTATCTAAACAGACTCAGAGAACGCGGTTTGCTCGAAGTTCCATTCGAACACGGTGACAAAAACCGATTCGCAATCCTAACCGATGCTGGTAGGGCGCATCTCGATAAACAATCAACCTCCTGAGTGAATTATGGTCATGTCAGGCGGCGGAACGGGGGACCCCCGTGACGACCCAGAATCTGGTGAAAATGTCGTCCTCGATTACTCGTTCCAGAATCACTCCAAAGGGTTGCTTCGTAAAGGTAGGCACAAGGGCTCAACGTTTCGAAGAGCAATACTCGATGAGGCGGATTTAACTGAAGGAGATTTTACCGATTGTGATTTCCGTAAAGCATCATTAGTTGAAGCTGATCTTATGAAATCTGCATTTGACGGAGCTGATTTCAGAGGCGCTGATTTACGAAAAGCACGGTGCAATCTCTCGAACTTCAGAAATTGTAAACTCAAAGGGGCTGATTTGAGAGGTATTCGTGGGAAGTATGCGATTTGGCAAGGGAGCGATTGGTGGAATGCAATCGTAAATGAAGATCTCGAAAAGACCTTGAAAAAGAAGTGGCCCAAGCCAGCCGATTATTCAGATTCTTCATGAATCAACTGGATTGAATTCGCTTCATCAAATGCAAGTTTTGCTCTCGCATTTATCAGTGGAAGGAGAGCCATTGCACCGCATAAAAAGCTGCAAACGCCGCAAAGATATCCTGTAATTTCGTGGGTTTGTACCAGCATTGATTCTAGGAGGTGTTCTTTGGCGGCATCGTAAATTATCATGCATCCATAAATTCCTCCAACAAAAGATATTCCGGCGCCCCCAATAGCAATTTTTCCTCCAATGGGTTTCATAGCGAAAAGGAATATACTGCCTATGAATACAAATATACTGCCTATCCCAAGTGCAGCGCCACGAATTAGGTATCCGTCTGATTCATTTATTTCTTTATGAAATTCTTGATATTGCTCTATACTTAGATTTTCACCTTGTTGATTGGGAACGTTGATCAGCGTTTCAATCTGAGCCTGTGATAATTCTTCAGAATTAGCATTAGAGATGTCTGTGTAGGCCAAAACTCCGAAAAACAGAGCACCTAGCATGAGTAAAATTGCGATTGTTTTAGGCCCTTTCCTATCTGGACGAATCGCAAACATGTCGGGAACTTCATCACTCATTGAAAACACCTTCAACACAATTCTCCAATCCTTCTCTTAAAAAAATTGGAATTGAAATTCGCTCCATTGAATCCATATCGACACAAACGGTAACTTGAGTGGAAGTCCAAAGCAAGCCTTCTTCTTGATTGTGGAATTCATAGGACCAAGTGCAAGAAGTATCTCCCACCTTTGAAATCCATATGGTTGCTCTTATTTGATCGCCATATCGAAGTGGTGCAATGAAATCGGATTCCACATGGACAACTGGAAACCCGATGTGTTTTTCTAAAATTAATTCCGAGTACTTAATTCCGCAGATGAGTTCCCACGAATCTTCAAAGAAACGGTGTGCTAAATCAAAGATTCTCGGATAATAAGCAATGTTTGCAAGATCGACCATTGGGAAATCGACACCTCTCTGCAATTGTACTGCCATACCCTAGCCAAGAGGATAAGTGAAATGAACTCTTGTACAGAAACTGCTAAATCGTGCCGTTGCGCTTATATCCGAGAGGTGGGTGGATGCGAATACCAAGGCCCTATAGTGTAGCTTGGATATCACGCCGGCTTGCGGAGCCAGCAACCCGTGTTCGAATCGCGGTGGGGCCGCCAAATTACGACTCTGCGCTTTCGCGAGCATCCTTTTCATCCGCAATTACTCTCTTTTCGAGAGGGGAGTAATGTGGAGCAACCATCTTTCTGAAATAGCCATCTGAGGCGTAGGTTTCATCTTCAACTAAAACTCTAGGGGAATCTGAGAGCAATTCAAGAATGCTGAATACATCGTCATAATGATACCCATACTCAAACTCTGTTGTATCTTGAACTACTTTCTTCCAGGCTCTTTGCCTTGGTTTCTTGAACCAGATTGTGTAGCCAGGAACGAGTGGATTTCCATCACTCATTTTCCATTTCCAACCATTTGTTCCTTTAATTTCAACTGCACTTTCTTCAGGGATATATGTGGCTTCCATAGACGCATTAAGGAACTCTTTGAATGCTGCAGAGGCTGGGCTCGCAGATAGGCCATACAGATTTAGCAAAGCATGTCGCAAAGGACTGTGTCTCTCTTGTTGAATGAACTTGTCATCATTGAGTAACATCAGGAAATATGAATCGAGGACATCGCATCCAGGGAGATTTGCTACATTTTGATGATCTGGTTGGATGCAGACTGAAGTCTCTTTACCATCGAGCTTACCCTTGAACGTAGCAGTTGTTGCGTTGAGGCCTGTGCCGCCTGCATAGGGGTTTCTCATTCGCTGAATAAGCCCCTCGAGAGGAATAGAATAGGTTGCTAGTTTCCCGAGGATGATTATCTTATCAACCCCGAAAATAATTCTATCTGGATTATTTTCAATTGTTTTTAGAAGGTAATCGAATGAAGTCTGCATTGCAGTGAAACTTTCATTGACGAGATTCTTAAATCCGTTCTTCTTTCCTTCTTGGTACTCAATTGATGCTGATGGAGTCTCTTTTACTTCTTCTTCGTCGTTATCAAATAAACCGCTCATGAGAAAATCTAACTTCAAGACTATATGAAGTCGTTAAGGCCATTCAACGATTTCCCAATTGTTCTTTTGAGCAAAGGATCTTAGCGGCGGTTCAGGATTTACAGCAATCGCATGCCCACATATTTGCATGAACCAGGAATCAGCAAGTGTGTTTCCATAGCCATAACATTTTGATAAATCATGGCCGTTTTCTTTAGCATCTAATTCCACCACAGGAACTTTTCCTTTGCGTCTTGGAACAGACCAGCCTCGTTCGGAACCAGATAGAATTCCATTACGGTCGCTTGGCCCACAGCCATAGACTTCATCCATTCCTAATATTCGGCCCATGGCTTCGGCCATCGGTGCTACAGTGGCAGTTACCAGCACAAGTCTGTGACCTTGTTGGCGATGCCAAGCAACCTTTTCCCATGCTTGTTGAGAGACTTTTGGCTTCAGCAGTGTAGAAGCAATTTCATCAGAATACTTCTCCAATACCGACCATGAAGCGAGGGAGAGGTGCCCTCGGTTTCGTAAGGCGTCATACGGAGATTTGCCCGTCAGAAGCCCGAAAACTGTTCCAAGCGTCCATGCAACNGTAGCATGAGGTATGCGCCAAGGACGNCTTTTTGCAAGCACTCCTGTCAACGTTTTTTCGCTTGAAGCNTTGAGNANCGTTCCGTCGAGATCGAAGTATGCAGCAACCTGTTGCTCTTCGCTCATGTACATAGNAAGAAGCGAAGCCTCATGAGTTCGTCGGTGACTCNTCTTTGAGNNATGNNGTTTCATGCNGTTGTATCGTCGTTTTCGTCAAGACGGCCGTAGACTCGTCTTCCTGCGCGATGATCCTGCCACCAAGTCAGGCGGTCTGCAAGATGTCTTGGAATGAAAAATCCAACCTTCCTTGGTGTGAGGCCGTGATTTCTCATCACNCTATCATGAGANAGATTTGCAACNATCGATTGGGCNGAACATCCNGGGTTTGCTGTAACAAATCGCATTATTTCATTTTTTAATCGTTCAAATCGTGCTTTCTTCTGGGAACCTTTTCCCAACCGTCGAGGAGACATAATTACGACTTTCGTCGTTTACGGTTATGAAAGAAATGGGGGGTATCCCTACTCAAATGAAACAGGCTGGGTGGTTTTCCAGTTCGCCGTAGCAAGTTTCTTGGCTTTACCGTCCGCAATGATTGGNGCGATTTTATTCAGGCGNCCGTGCATGCCGTGAACTTGGAATTTGACGCGGAGTTCCGCAGTGAGGGATGCTTGGAGTGCCTGCATTTGATCGTCATCAAGATCAACTGAAGCAAGTGTTTCTCCAGATGTTTGTGAAAAGATTGTGAGCGTCTTATTCTTGCAAGACATGGCTGGTCTGAAGTCCATGTCGTCTGGATGGTGCATCCAAACAGATAGGTCCAAAGACAGCGTGTCTCGTATGTTTACTCGACTGATTTCAACAGATTCAACCATGCCACTCAACCCTTCCTGTCAACAGTCCTTCAAACTCTTTTCGTCTTAGCCTACTCGAATGCGATTTCTGTAATTACCGGTTCTTGAATTGTGATTTTTATTGTCAGTGACCAGTCGTTGCCCGGGTCTGGATCTGGGAGAATTTCAATAGCTGAGTCTGGATTAGATTGGAGTGCTTGTACGAGGAGTACCCACGGAGATTGTCCAAAGGCGGCTCCTGGTTCACTGAGTAACATCTCAATCACCATTTCAATACTATCCGAATCATAGATTCCCTCCTCNCCAACAGGATTGAGTTTGTCCTCAGAAAGCGTNGCTTTTGCGTTCTCATTTGCCGTTATGTTTCCGCCTTCAGTATCGGCTTTCTCTTGATAATTATCTTCNGGAACAGTTACNACAAGCGTGAAATTATCNTACGGCTGNACNAGGTCATTTTCTAATTCAAGAATNGCTTCATATGAGATGATTCGNCCNGANGNCCCTGGCGTTATTTCTTGGCTCCATTCCTCNCCTTCTGCAAGATAATCCGACCATGATTGTTCGATGACTTTCTGTTGCCANACAACACTNAAACGGCGAGATGATACATTGAGTTCAAACACTTCTGTTAGGACTCCTTCTTGACCATCATCGATGGTTACCGAACCGAGATATATGCCACTCTTATTGGTTGGAAGTAACACTTGATTGTCGGTAGAATCTACATCGTTTCTNCCATCGCCATCGCCATCTGAATCAACTCCCCAATCAAGATCCCAAGAAAAGAACAAATCGTTGCCTTCTGGATCTACTGAAGCCGAAGCATCGAGAAGAATAGAATCACCTGCNCTTGGATTTTCGGGATATTTTANATCGATGACTGGAGCTCCATTAACAACAACAACNGAAGATGTGTCATCAACNCCTCCTTGATCATTTTCNACTGTCAGGGTTACCGTGTATACGCCGAACATCTCGTANGTATGNGAAGTGAATCCAGTCACNGTCTCGCGTTTTTCTCCATCNCCGAAATCCCATCGATACTCGGTAATGATGCCTTCAACCGCATCNGATTCTCTCGCATCGAANGTCACCATTTCACCTTCTTGGATNAGAAGNGGATATGCTTCCATCGTCGCTCTTGGTTCAGCTGCTGTATCGAGTAAACCTGTACANCCAGCAAGAGAAAATGATATCATGAGAAGGACCAANCCTAGTCCTTTCATTCGCNCATTTCGCCCTTGCATAATCNCCGTTCAACCTAATCCTATATCTAACCATGTTGTATTGCCCTACTCAGGAATGGNNGTTTTGNACGTCTTCAAATCAGCCGAAATCAATCAAAAGAAATCTCTTCAGGNAGATCTCCNATAATCCTCGCTGNGTTGAGATGNTCGCCTAATTCTTCGATTGANTCATGAGTGACAACGTTTTTTTCAGAANAACTTTCCATTTCTTCATCTTCAAGNACGTCCTCAATAGANGCATCTGATTCNTCNTAATCTGGCGCAGGATGGATGTCGGCCGGAAGCATNTTTTCTTCTTCATCGTCAAGAATAGATTCGATTGTTTCAACCTNTTCTCCTACGTCAACAACGTATTGTTTCTTNAGAACTTCGAGNATTTCTTCTTCTGATTCCTCAAAACNTACGTCTGTTGNTTTATCTTCNTTCTTCTTTGTAAAGAACCGGCGAAAGAATCCCATGATGAGTATCGGAAGNCNCTTCTTCATTGCCTTTTCTAATCTTGCTGGCCAAAGCGATAGTTCTTCAATCGTGGCGTTCAGCCCNAACTATGGAACTCCTNAATGGCGAACGAGTTCTTGCATTTGATTTGGAAACCACNGGNATTAGNACCTCNCGTGANCGNATTGTNCAGTTAGCGCTTATTGGTTCGGATTCTGACGGTTCAGAGCTCTCCTANGATCGATTAGTNAATCCAAGACGTTCAATNCCCTATGAAGCACAACGCGTTCATGGGATTTCAGATTCTGACGTGAGNGNAGAGCCGGATTTTTCTGTCATCGCTGACGAAGTCGCTGCACTGATANAAGGCAGCGTACTTGTTGGACATAANGTCAGGAAATTTGACATGCCCNTGCTCCGNAATGAGTTCCTAAGAATAGGAGCGCTTCCCCCTGAACCAAAGGCTATTTTGGATACACTCGAGATGGTTCGNAGGCTTAAGTTGCCTAGGCCACATCGNTTGGGTTCACAATGTGCTCGTCATGGNATTTCNCTTGAAAATGCTCACACTGCTGCTGCTGATGCNGCTGCTTCACTCCTATTACTTTGGAAACTTGGGCTCGATCATCCCACTCATTTTCGCAAATCATTACTCGAGGTTGAACAATGGTGTGCAACTGGTTCTACAGCATCGCCACAATCCGATTTAGGTCGGCAACTGGATGATCTCGAACTTGTCGACCCGAATGGAATGATACGACGCGATGGAGAGCACATGGTCCTCGCAGTTGGGCGGCATCGTGGACGACATCTGAAAGAATTGCTCGAACTGGATATCGGATATCTCCATTGGCTCATTTCACCAAATGGTATCGATGATCAATCTGCTTCAAATGAGATCAAAGCATATCTGGGTCTTGGCTCAACGTCCTGAATCAGGAATAGGCGCCCATGGTAAAACATCGCACCAAGGACCGACTCTCCATACATCACGATTCATCATTGCACTGCCGATGAAAATTGGGCCTTCGTGTCCATCGTCAAGCAGTTTTTCAAGGACATCTTTTCCTCTCCCATCGAATTGAACGCTTCGCTTGTCGCCATTTGGTTCAACCTCTCCTTGATCGCCTTTAGGCGTGCATGACTCTACAATCGCAATCCCTTGAGCAGGTTTGTATTGATGAATCAAAATCACTCCGTCAGCAAAATCTCCTTTGTGAAGACTTCCGCTTTCATGTCTCCATTTCAGCCAGTGTGGACACCATGCTTTCCAATCGCAGAAACCGCCGCAGGAAGATTGCCCTGGTGTTGGTTCAAGTGGCTCTTCTGTAATCTGAGTTGCTTTCCATGCAGCCAATGCATCCTCAAGGACATTCTCTCCCTTAGCAACCCATTTTGAAGTGGTGCTGGTGTACCAGCCTTCTGCTCGGACAGGTGGGGGATTTGGATTATTCGAAAGCAGAATATCCCTGTACATTCGGAGTTGTCTGTTCACTTCTGGCTTGAGTGAACCAATTGGAGATTTGCCTGTTTTTAGATCTGCAACGAGCCAGCCTGCAAGTTTTCCTTCTTTGTCAATGTCTGCAAGAAGAAGGTCGAGTCGCCCCATAAGATGTCCATCCTTTGTCACTAATTCTCCTTCAACTGCAATGACAAGAGACTGTATCTTTTTCCATAATGCAACCGTGATTCTTTCGAAAGAGAGGCCTGCGATTCCAACATGATCTAACAGCATATTTACGGCCCCAGCCTGCTGTTTTCTGGCTTCTTTGTACTTGTCTTCTTTCCAATTCGGATGGCGAGGTGTTTCATGGAAAATTTGTTTTTCTTCTTCCCAGCGTTTTCGAAGAATCTCTTCCGCTTTTTCTGGAAGCCAATTTGACTCTGAAAGTTCCCGTCCATCGAGATCGATTTGGAGAAGATCCTCGATAGAGGCGTGAACAGCTGTACCAAGAGATGCTGCCATCCCTGCTTTACGGGGCAAGCCTTGTCGACTAAGCCAATACATACGTGGACACGTCTCGTATCGATTCCATGCTGAAGGAGAGAGTCTGTGCTGCCGTTCTTCGACCATACCTTGCGGTGAGCATCGAAGAACATCAAACCTACGCTCGAAGCCGAAAGTGTTGAATGCCTCCGCCTCGAGGTTTGCACATGGAAGGAACAATGGTAAAGATACGAGCTGATGTGGTTACAGAAGAAGCATTGGTCATCACTTGTTTCCCAAGTGTAGGAATGGTTTCGAGCATCGTTGGTCATTTCCTTATTGACAATTTGGAACTGGAATTTGTTGGTGGCGTGGTTGACCCTCGGCTGCCTCCGTTAACACTCGTCACAGACGGGAAACCAATGCCAATCATTCGTGCCTATGCTGGAAAACCAGAGTGCAGCATCGATGGATGCGACAAAATTATCCTTCTCATGAGTGAATTGGTCATTCCAAGCCCATTGGTTCACGACATTGTTTGGGCCTTGTACGATTGGTCCAAAGGCTCCAAGATTCGAATGGGAATTCTTGTTGATGCTTTCTCCAAGGAAGGTTTGACTGGAAACAATGGAATTGAAGAACCAACTGTTGAATACGACGATACGCCAGAAACAGATCTCGTAGGAATTGGAGCAACAGATAACGTCGTCTCCATGCTTGGGGATTTAGGAGTCCCAATGTTATCAAACGGAGTCATTCGTGGCGTAAATGGTGTCTTGCTCAGTGAAGCACGACGACGTTCAATCGATGTCATGAGCATCATGGTCGAAGCAGATCCCCGGTTCCCTGACGCGAGAGCTGCAGCAACATTGGTCAAGAAACTCAACTCGATCCTTCCAACGATTCATCTCGATGATGAACCGCTGCTGGAAGAGGCAAAGATGCTGGAAGAGCAATTGAAATCGTTACTCAATGCGGCAACGCCTGCAGAGAGCCCATCCCCTTCATCCATGCTTTACGGCTGAAGTCCTTCGTAGAATAAGTGCTGCAATCACAATGAGCATTACGAGAATGCTCATCCATGACGGAAGAAGTGGTGTTGTTGTCTTAATCCATGGAATGAATTCTGTTAAGGAATCTCCGCGACTGTATGTTCCTCCCAATGAAGCTGTTAGAAGCATACAACCTGTTGATGATGCGCCGAGCAAATTGTGAATGTAGGACTCTACCTTTTTCATAGGCTGTTGATTTTTCCACCGCGTGAAGAGAACCCCAATTGCAAGACCGCCACCAGCAGTTGAGAGCAACATCTTGTTTGCTAAGAGGGGGGATGTGTGCGCTCCTGTTGGAGATGCGCCTAAGCCGGAAAGAATCGCAAACGGAAGTGCAAGTAGCCCAAAGAGAAGAGCAGCATGCGCAGTTGTATCAGCCACATTGGAATACTGAGGTGACTCTATTTCTCTCCAAGTAAAGAACGCATGAAGAACAAAACAAACCCCTGCGAGGGCAAATGATCCTACAACCAACTCGGTCGTAATGACGTGGAATGTTCCATTTTCAATCATAGACGTCCCTCCAGATAATCTGTGCCATAGTGATTCCACTGTTCCATACTCCAGCCGTCAGGTAATCCATCAGCAGGTAAAGGAGGAGGTGTGTTTTCTTGAGCGAGTACTTCGGTTGATGCTTCGTATTTTTTCAATTCGGATGTATCCTTTCTCGGCATCTTAAGCAAAAGAACAATTCCAAAGAAAAGAACAACATGAGCAAGCGATTGAAGGTTCAGAGCCATTTCGTTAGCCTCCCATCGAGGTTCTAGACTGGATAATGAGAACCACGGCGTTGTTTGAGTCGGGCCTTCTCCCTCGAGAATTGCTCGCCATTCGATTGTGTTTCCATCAATGGAAGCAGGTAACGTCGCTCTCCAACAGTCTCCATCCAAAATGGTTGTCAGTTCTATCGCATCACCTGATGGTTCTCTCCACTCGATCTCAACACTCGAAGCATTCACTGTCTCAACACACAAATCGGTTGAATCACCAATATCTCGTGATGTCGTTGGAGAATATTCAGGGTTTAATCGTTGAAGATTCTCAGGGATTGGAATCACTTCAATGTCAAAAGCCTGGGATATTCCGAAGTATGGGCTACCTGAACTACCACCGTGTTGAACAGCAACGTAGAGCGTCTTTGAACCGATTTCATCAGCCCTTAGAATCCATGTGTGTGAATAGACAGATGTAGGGGGATTATCCATTGAAATCTCGATGTAATTATTAGCATCGCCCATCCCATCAGAGAGTATTTCCCATCCGTGAGAAGTTGGAACGTCTCCATTCGCATTTGTTGTTGATAGTAAGAAAATACCGAGGACATCCACGTCATGTTCTATTCCAATTCCAGAAATTTCAACAATGATTTCTGCTGGTTGACCTGCCCAAACCGATGCTGCTGGTTGGATATTTAATCCGAGGTTGGAGGTTGCATTTTGATTTGCATCGCCATGACATGCCCCCCCACATTGCATATCTTCCAATCCATTACCGACACCTCCTGGATTACCACTTACATGAAGGGGAACCAAGAAAGCGAGAACAAGAAACACTGTCAGACGTGCTCTCAAATCAATCACCTCTCCTAAGAATTACTGCAACAAGGAAAAGAATGCCGATTATCGTGTAAAGTGATCCAAGACCGAATCCAAGGGAAGTTGAAGGTCCTTCATCGAAATCTGCGGCTTGCGTATCGATGGTAATTTGCGTCGAAGGTGATTGACAATCAGATTCGAGTGTTCGATCTCCAATGGTCACAGTCAGTTTGTAAGTTGT
>NHFS02000047.1 GCA_002171315.2 Euryarchaeota archaeon TMED117
TATATGTATGAATTCTTTTACCGGGAAACTGCCCATGAGGGAGTGGTAACGCAGTGAGTTGGTTATGATCTCCACGGCGCAGACGCACCATCCACCCCAGTTTCTCAAGGTAGGCATTCAATTCAATCAGGCGCTTGTCGAGATGTTCCGCTTCCACATCCCATGTTGGCCAAAGGCCACCGAGATGCGATTTTACAGTCATGTATCGCCCGATAATTCCAGCAAGTAAATCGCGTTGAGTCCACGTATTTTTATGAGCAGAGAGGGGTATCAAATCGGTATCTTTGGATTCAGACATACGATGAAACACCTCCCTTATGGTCAATGCTGGTCATAACTCCCCCATCAATCATGCCCTTTGAACAGGCAAATGGAAGAATCACTTATTCTTGAATCGCTTCAAACGGAACGTTTCTTCTCGCTCCATTTCTTCAAGTCTGAGTTGAATGAAAACCTTGGCTTCTTCGAGTTCTGGAATCACCTTGAACTCGAGAGCATTGACACGTCGCTTTGTTGCTTCAATCTCTTCAAGGAGTCGCTTTAGGGTTGCTTCCATTTCAGCTGCGGTAACAATCTTTTCAATCAATTCACTGAATGTATCGCTCGCTTCGTCAATGTATGGGGATGAACCGATGAAACCAACACCACGTTCTGCAAATGTTGACTTCAGGTTTGTTCCGCTGACTGAAGGAACGACAACACCCATGATGTTTCTTCGTTCGACTTCAACTTCTGGATGTGCACTGTTTGCGATTGCTGCTGCACGGACTGCAAGACCGCCTTCAATTGCATTGGCAAGATCAATACGCTGTTTTGCAAGTCGATATGCTTCGGTGATTTCTTTCTTCGCTTCGATCATAACGGAGAGAAGTTGACGGAATTCATGGAAAAGACCATCTCGCTTCATTTTCAGAAGCTTGTACCCGTTTTTGGTCTGCTTGATGCGACCCTTGAGTTTAATCAACTCACTTCGGGTTGGTTTAATGTCAAGCGCCATTTCTTCACCTCAGTATTCAGGAGCGGTTGTCAGGATGGTACTTGTCAATCCAATCTTGGTCAAGACGTACGAGATACTTGGTGTCAATTTCAGACATAAGTTCCCAGCATAGGTCGAGAGTTTCGTCGATTGAACGGTCTTCATCACGAGATTGACGTAGGAAACGGTCTTCGAAAACACCAGAGAAGTCAAGCAATTGCTTGTCACGCTCATTCAATGCATCCTCTCCAACAATGGCGACAAGACCACGTAGTTCACGGCCCTGAGCATATGCTGCATACATTTGGTCGGATACAGACTTGTGGTCTTCACGAGTGGTCTTTGCACCAATACAGGAACCCATCAATCGAGAAAGAGATGGAAGAACGTTGATCGGCGGATAGATACCTTGCTGATGTAATTCACGAGAGATAACAATCTGTCCTTCAGTAATATATCCGGACAAATCAGGAATCGGGTGCGTAATATCGTCACCAGGCATTGTCAGAATTGGGAATTGAGTAATCGATCCCTTCTTGCCCTTTACGATACCTGCACGCTCGTATAGCATTGCAAGGTCAGTGTACATGTAACCAGGGTATCCACGTCGTCCAGGAACTTCTTCACGTGCTGCACCAATTTGACGAAGTGCATCACAGTAGTTTGTCATGTCGGTGTAGATAACAAGTACGTGGTAATCGTGTTCGAATGCCAAGTATTCAGCAGCAGTCAAAGCAAGACGTGGTGTAATAATTCTCTCAACAGCTGGATCGTCAGCAAGGTTGACGAACAATACCGCATTTTCGAGTGCACCAGTTCGTTCTAGGTCAGAACGGAAGAAGTTGTATTCTTCAGCAGTAATACCCATTGCACAGAATACAACAATAAATTGTTCATCACTGCCTGGGAGTTTTGCTTGTCGAGCAATCTGTAGTGCGATATCGTTGTGTGGAAGTCCAGAAGCCGAGAAAATTGGCAACTTTTGTCCACGAACGAGTGTCGTACAGCAGTCGATGGCTGAGATTCCAGTTTGAATGAAATCGTGAGGGCTTTGTCGGCTGAATGGGTTGATAGCAGCACCGATAATGTCAGCATTTTCTTCTGCGACGATATCTGGTCCTCCGTCTCTTGGACGTCCTGCACCATCGAGAATTCTTCCTACCAGATCAGTACTTACAGGGAGTTTGAAAACGTCTCCCATGAAAGTTACACCAGCAGTTCGATCGATCTTTGCAGTTCCTTCGAATACTTGGACAATAACCAAATCGTCTGATGTATCGAGAACTTGTCCGTTCTTGATGCTTCCATCAGCAAGTCTTAGGCTGACAATTTCACCAAATGCTACGGGTTCAGTCTTGTTCAGGAACACAAGCGGCCCTTTTACGTCGGTAATGGTTCGATATTCTTTTCCTGTCATAATTTCACGTCCTCAGTTTTCCTCCACGGTGGCAGCGATTTCATCGACCATGTCTTTCACCATAGAATCGATTGTATCCACATAGCCCTTTTCGAATCGACCACGCATGAGCGCAGTACGAGCAGGTACGTTCACAACGTCGTTGAGTTGTGCACCTGCTGCCATAGCATTCTTCGCAGCATCTTGGAAGCTTAGAATTGCTTTCGACATGGAGTATTGTAGGTTGATGTCACAGAATGCATCGACATCGTGGAAACCGTTCTGTTGCAAGAAGTATTCACGAATCATACGTGCAACTTCGAGGGTCAGTTGTTGATCGACAGGCAATGCGTCGGAACCAACCAGTTGAACAATCTCTTGAAGTTCNGATTCAACTTGTAACAAACCACTGATTTGTGTTCGTACTTCTGGGAAATCCTGAGCAATGTTGTCTCTGAACCATTGGTTCAAACTTTGTGGGTACAAGGAATANGAGTTCAACCAGTTGATTGCAGGGAAGTGACGTTGTCGTGCAAGACCTGCGTCCAGTCCCCAGAATACCTTAACGATTCGAAGAGTTCCTTGGGAAACAGGTTCTGAAATGTCTCCACCAGGTGGGCTAACAGCACCGATAACGGTAACTGATCCGTCGTCACCATTCTTGGTTTCAACACGGCCAGCACGCTCGTAGAATTCTGCAATACGNGATGAGAGNTACGCAGGGTATCCTTCTTCACCAGGCATTTCTTCAAGACGAGATGAAATTTCACGCATTGCTTCAGCCCAACGAGATGTTGAGTCAGCCATGAGTGCTACGTCGTATCCCATGTCACGGAAATATTCTGCAATGGTAATCCCTGTGTAAACAGATGCTTCACGAGCAGCAACAGGCATGTTGGATGTGTTTGCAATCATGACAGTACGGTTCATCAGAGGCTTACCTGTGTTAGGATCAATCAGGTGAGGGAACTCGTCCAGTACTTCAGTCATCTCGTTTCCACGCTCACCGCATCCGATGTAAACAACAATTTGTGCATCGGAATACTTTGCGAGTGATTGTTGTGTAACTGTTTTACCAGATCCGAAAGGACCAGGAATACCTGCTGCACCACCCTTTGCAAGTGGGAATAGGAAGTCCAGAATACGCATACCTGTGACCAGTGGTGTGTCAGGTGCGTACTTTTGGCGGTATGGACGAGGTGTTCGTACAGGCCACTTTTGCATCATCTGAATCTCTCCACCGTCTTCGAGAACGCAAACGGTTTCTGTTACATTGAAGTCGCCAGACTTGATGTNTTTGATAACGCCACTCATGGTTGGAGGAACCATNATCTTGTGAACGATGGTTTCNGTTTCTTGAACGTGNCCAATAACTTGNCCNCCTTCAACTGCAGCNCCTTTTTCGACGACTGGTTCGAAAGTCCACTTCTTTTCGAGGTCAAATGCATCNGCATCAACACCACGGGTGATGAAAACACCCATGACTTCTTCCANNGTNGGAAGTGGTCGTTGAATNCCGTCNTAAATCTGGGTNAGCAGACCTGGTCCGAGNGATACGGACAAGGTTTCNCCAGTNTTGATAACTGGTTCACCTGGTCGCATACCCGATGTATCTTCGTATACTTGGATAACAGCTTTGTCACCGTGTAATTCGATAACTTCTCCCATCAATCCTTCGTTGCCCACTCGGACAACGTCATACATTCCTGCGCTCATTCCCGTTGCGGTGACCACAGGTCCCGAAATTCGGTAAATTACTCCTTCNTTNCTCATGTTNNTTTCCTCCNTTTTGGAANATCATTTCCATAGGTCGACTCCAATTGCTCTTCGAATNGTTTCTCTGAGCGTGTTGTCTTCTTCCGTACCGATACCAAGAACGGTCGGAGAGACAGAACCAGAAAGTTGCATNCGCANACGATCTGGCAAGGAAGCAAGAACCGNGGAGTCAACCACGACGATTCCTANATCCTTTGAATTNANAAGATTACGGAAGACCTTGATACGTTCTTCTTCATCTTCTGGATTGAATAGTGTTGAGATACCAGCAAGCTGGAATCCNANNGTNAATTCTGGTGNNCCNACNACTGCAATTTCCATNNTNTCACCTCATAGNANGTGNGCCTCNAGNANNTCNGGCGGNANACCTGCNANNCGNCCACGAACNATCATTCGAAGGTCNGTNACNTCCTTGACNTTCATNGCNANNTANTNNACNATAGGCANCGCAGATACNGGATGGAGGTAGCTCATCNTNTGCANNTGTNNNTATTCTCNTGCGTGAAGCCATGTCACAACAGCGTCCAAAGATCGTTCTTTTTCAGCGGTCTCCATCGCGGCTTCAAATCCTGCGATATCAAAGCGTGAATTACTTCGAAGAAGGTCCATCATTGCATCTCTGCCGCCATTGGCGACTGAGGACAATGCTCGCTTTGGTATCAACCGTCCTCCAGTCAAGAGTTCATCGAGAAGATCATTTCCTTCAATTCCGAAAGCAGACGCTTCCAAAACGTTGAGGATATTTCGATGGTCAATTTCTGTAGACAAGACATTTCGTAAATATCTCGCATCGTTACTGCTGTGAGAAAGTGAAGCCATTGCAGATGAGAAGTAATGTCGGTCAAGAGCATCTTCATATTCTGCTAGACGAGCAGTTTCTGGTAAACTTGTAAGTGCAGAACCGAATGATTTCCGGCGCATTTGCAATGCAGCAGATGGTAAATCATCCGCACTCTCCAGAATTTTAATCCATGGAGTATTGATTTCATTCAAATCGGGTAGGATGTCCTTTCCGAGTTTTTCAGAGTCAATATCATTTGCAACTGCTCTTAATACTGCTTTGGCATTTTGGTATTCATATCGGCCTGTATAAATTTCAACGATTTTGCGGACTCTTCCGTTACAATAAGAGAGGATCTTTGACAATTCATTCTCAAGATTGTGTGCGAGTGCGGCTTCAACCAAATCGCCACCAGTATACTTAGAGGCGTAAAGATTGATTTCGTTTTGATACCCACTTTCGGCTACAGCGTTTGTGAGTTGATCAGGTGATTGATTGATCAATTGACGTAGTCGGGCTTTATCCATTAATGCTTGGCGACGAGCCTTGGCCCGTGCAGCAACATATGGTGTATTACCCGATAGCATCATTCATCCCTCATCCAAATAGTGTTTCGTTAATTGCAGCGCGCTCGTCGTTCCACGTTCTATCAAGAAGTGTATCAAAACGGAAGTCGAATGAAACGGAACCATCTGCAGCTTCCATCATGAAGCCACCAAGTCCGTTAATTTCGTCTCCGATTGTACGAGAACCTGCTTCTTTCTTCAATGCAGCCGCATCGACAGTAACTGGCCTTAGAACGAAATCCTTTCCAGAAATATCTCCTGCGTGCTTCAACAAAGATTTCAGTAAAGTTGCTCTTCCCTTCATTCCGGGATCGGCGAGTTGTGCTTTAGCAGCATCGTAAGTAGCATCTAAGACGCCACGACGTGCAATAAGCAATTCTTTCTGGTTTCCTTGTCGCGCACTGGCGACCATTTCTTGTGAGATTTGTTCAGCTTCACGCCCAGCACGGGCACTTGCTTCGCCCGAGATGGACGATGCCTTTGTTTCTGCTTCACCGACAATTGCATCTGCTTCTGCTTTCGCTTCTTTGAGCATAGCTTTGGCTTGCGCCTCAGCAGATGCAGCGATATCTTTAGCAAGTGTTTCAAGTGTCATATTATCATCTCCAGCGAATCAACAGACGAGTGTCTGTTGTAACGCCACAACTTCATAGGAAGAGTGGCAATGCACCGAGAATTACAATCGACTCAGGAAGAGCCGTGAAAATGAGTGCAGGACCGAATTTGCTTGAGTCTTCAGCGAGCATGCCGACAGCTGCGCTGCCGATGCTTCCCTGAGAGAACCCAGCGCCGAGACCAGCAAGACCGAGAGCAATTCCTGCTCCCATGTCTTTGCCCCAGCTTTCGGTTGTCTCTGTGTCAGCGTCCGCTTGAGCGGATACGCCCTGAGCAATCAGGACGAGTGCACCGAGCACGATCATCATTCGTAGGCTTTTCTTTAGGGTATTCTTGTTCATATTTTCTACCTCCTTAACGTCCAGTGGACTATGAATTCCCCTCAACATGTAGGGGTTGGCCACCAAGCGGGGTAAATGCCCTGCCTGAGCCATCGTAAAACTTGCCCATCCATTCCACAAAGTGGAGACGGGCTGCGTGAATAGAAGGTGAAAGGAGACCGAGTGCTATTGCAAACACTTGGACGCCAATCCAAAGGAGGAAGAAGAGTGGTACAAGCATGTAATCACCTGCTGAAATTGCATCTGTCATGGAAGCAAAGCCCATGTCGTTTCCGATTTCAGCGATCTTAACACCAGCGACACCTACTGCCATAATTCGAAGATAAGAGAGTGTGTTCGCTAACAATCCGAAGGTTTCGATTGGCCCCATTATAACGCCACCAGCCCATCCAAATCCTTCAAAGAGGGCCAATGCGATGATGAGGATGAACACTCCAGCGATCATAATCATCGCAGGTACTGTTGCTGCAAGAACTTCGTTGTCATTGTTCATATATCCGTAAATGTGGAAGAAACCACCAAGAAGAATCATCATCCAACTTCCCTTTTCAAAGAAGGCTGCGACAATTCCATGTGCCTTCATCACGTTGAAGAAACCAATGACATATCCGATAAGAAGGTGGAGAGCACCTACGTAGACTGAAATCAAAACATAGTCTGTGAGAGCAGTGCTTGCGCGATGGAATGGAACATAGGTGTGGCCAAGACCCAATGCATCTGCAATGGAACTTTTCTTGAAACTGCCAGTCAAATCGGAGGTCCAGTCATACAAGCCAACGAGAGGTGATGCATCTCCCATGATGTGGCCGGTTCCATCCCAAACAAAACCGAATCCTTCCGCAAAGAGGAAGCCCCAAATCATGCACCAGATACCCATTGACATCAAAACAGTCGTTGCGTTTTTGCCCATAGGCTCCTTTGCAAATGGCAGTGAACGAAGCCACAATGCAAGCAAAACAATGACAAATCCGTATCCGAAATCTCCGAGAATAAGCCCNTAGAGCATAGGAAGAGTGAGCATGATGAAGGTCGTTGGGTCGAATGTTCCGTACTTAGGACGACCTACGAGATCAACCACAAGTTCGAATGGTTCTGCANCCCCTGANTTCTTGTAAGCAACTGGAGGTTCAGGTTCATGGTGATCNTCGTGNCCGTCNTGNCCATGATGGTCATCAACGTGTGCTTCAATCTCGATGTGAGAGACAATTCCTTTCAGTGAATTACGAGCTTTCTCTGCGTTTTCTGTAGGAACCCATGCATCGAGAGCAAAGGCCTGGTTTGATACTGCTAAAGAAGTAGGCGAAGTATAGATTGCGTCCTCTCTTTGAAGATATTCTTCNAGGATGACGAGATTAGATCCGTTNTCATCCGCCCANGCATCAAGTGCTTTCTGATTTGATTCNGCAGATGATTCAGCNGCCGAAATAGCATCCTTTGTTTCCTCNACTCTCTGAGAAGGAGTTCCGNTACCNGATGGGAGTTGAATTGCCTTTGCATTCAANTCAGCAAGTGCGATTTGTACTGCTGCTGCATCGCTTGGAGCACAGGCTACTGCGACAAGNCCTGCNGGNCAAAGGTATTCGATTCGGGATGCCATATCTGCGAAGGCTTTGTGTGCCTTNGAGGAATTGGGAGTTTCTGCAACATAGATTTCTACTCCTTGGTATCCGGAGAGAAGGTCGAGGGANATGTTGAGTGGAGCGAGACGCTCAAAGACACGAAGTTGTTCGTTGAGTGACGAGATGTCAGATTCTGCTTCACGGATTGCTTCGATGTTCTCTAAAGCAGCGTCAACCTTNGAGGACATCTTCTCTGCNAGTTTCTTTGCTGTTGCGCTTGAAACTGATCCAGTTGAATTGTGAACNGAAACNGCGCTGCGNACTGCACGTACTTTGAGNAANAGGGCACTGATCATNTCNGCNTCNTCNNNATNNATTGCACGNCCTACNCCAATTCCTTCCTCNAACTGAGTGTAGTCTTCGATGTGAACACACCCCAAGTCAGAGCACTTGCGGACGATTTCATGCATAGCATCAACAGGCGCCGCCAATGTGAGGCGAGACATGTCGACGGTTGAGAACATAGTATCACTTCATTGATTGAGGAGTCTTTCCACGATGAGTGAAACTGCTGCATCCTGATTCTTAGCAGCATCTTTCTGAACNGATTCTACGGATTTGGAGCCTTCTTTCTGGACTTTTGTTACGTTCTTCATTGCCGCTTCACGAGCAGAATCAAGCGTTGTCTTGATNGTTGCNTGGGCNTCTTCTGCGGCCTTGGAGACCATATCTGCTGCATCACGTCGAGCATCGCTGAGAATTCGACTGGATTCGCTCTGAGCATCAGAGAGAGTCTTTTCAGCAGCCTGCTCGGCTTTTTTGATGCTCTGGAGGACTTTTTCCATACCCATAACAACCACTTTGACTTGACCACCGAGAGGGGGTTTATGAGGCTAATGGAATAGCAAGTTGAAGAAAAGAAACGTCACAATGGCTTTTTTCCACGAAATCGACTCGACATTAGGAACGGGTAGAGGAGACGGCCTGAAACATTTTCAAAACCTACTTCCATCATCATGTTCCGATAATATTTGTTTGTACCATAATGAGTGTACGAACGTGCCAGCCCTTTCCACGGATGATCTTTGGTTTTTGTAACCCAGCGAGCCATCCATTGAACCACAGTACTCATCCAGATTCTACCAGCTAAACCATGAAGTGCATTTGCCTTTCCTGCATCACACATTACAAGTTGACCGCCTGGTTTGAGTACACGATATATTTCTTCAAGCCCTTTCTTCTTATCTTGAAAATCACGGAATGAGAAAAGACAGAATACCATGTCGAAAGAATTGGTATCTAACGGGATATCTTCGGCGATTGCTTGCACATATGATGCTGGCTTCTCACCTCGGCCTTTGCGAGCAGAATCGACTCGTTTCTTTGCAACTTTGAGCATTTCTTCAGATGGGTCAAGACACGTTACATCCAATCCTACAAGATCTTCTGCAAAGCTTCCAGGTCCACATCCAACCTCCAGAATTTTCATTCCTTGAGTCGCATGGTTGCGAACGTTTCGCCTCCAACGTTTGTCTTGACCGAAGGTCATCAATCGGTTTACTCGGTCATAATCTGGGATGGTGGCCTCAAGTTGTTCTTCCAACTCGGTCCAAGCATCCAAATCAATGCCAGATGGGTCGTAACCACCCGTTGCTGCTCGACTGGACATGGTTGTCGGCAGGCTCCGCCCTCTTTGGAGGTGTCGCTTCGACCAGTAAACAACTTCAAGCGATACGCTCGACTGTTTCTGGCGTAATACCCTCTTCTGGGGTAACACGGAAAACCAACATTTTCAGGTTTTCTGGAGCGTTTCGGAACTTAGAAACGATCATCGAGGTTTCAAAATCAGAACCGATAGTACGTACTCCAAATGTAAGGACCATGTCTGCAATACTCGCAAGTTCTTGTCGAATTGAGGGTGACAAACCATTCACTGAAACGCTGATTAAGAGAAGACCACGGTACATTTGCGTATGTGCTTGAAGCATACGTATCATGGCAACAACACGGCCAGGGTCATCACGTTGCAGGAAGAAATCTAGACTGTCAATTGCTGCTCTAAAGTATGGCCCGAGAGCCATAATTTCATTGGTTACTTCAGTGAGATAATCTTGGTTATTTTCATCAACGAATCGTGTCTGAGCGAGTCGTTGAATGTCTTCAAGTCGGAACCCCTCTAGGCGATATCGGCTTGCTAGGAGTTCTCGTTCGAGAACATTGGAATTGTATTCTTCACCAATTGTTCGAACGTTAACGTCAAGTGGCCATCCATATTTCTTGAAAACACGGACAATCTCAGGTTGACCTTCGTTTGTAGAAATGTAGAGTGTGTTTTCAGACTCTTCCGCAGGAGAGACGTATTGTTTTGCGAATAATTCAGCACCAGAACCCGTTTCAGTAAATGCAACCATCGTAAATCCACGAGGAACTCCACCGTTCATTTCATTATCGAACTTTGGCACTCCGAACGAACCAACTTGTCCAAAGAATTCTTCATCTTCTTTATCGAATGTAACCTTCTTCTTCATGATTATGCCTCCTCAATGAATGACCACTTGCCCACGATCAACAAGGTCCGTACAGTACAAATCAAGATTCGACAGTACCAAGGGTGGTGTTTGATCAGGAACATTCAGAATCACTGAAAGAATTTCTCTTTGTCTGAAGGTGTTAATGAAAGTATGAAGATACTCTGCAAGCATCCTGTCCTCGTTGTAGATTGCAAGAGCATTGACGCTGTCAATAAATACGAAATTTCTTGAAGATGATGTTGTTCTTAGAATGTACAGCGTTCGAAGAAGGACCGATTCAAGCATGATTGGGCTGTCCACAAAGTGAATGTTTGAGTATGGAACATCCGTACCTCCCAAAATACCTGATGAAACAAGGTCGATGAATTGAATATTAGAAACATCAACACCTATCGACTCAAAGGCTTGAATGATTTCTACTGCGCCTCGGCTTGCGGTAATGTAGACGCCGCCCATTTCGAACATTTGCATCAAAGGAAGCATGGTACTCGCAGTAACCATGAATGCATTTGAATTCCCACAGCGAACCTGGACAGAACTATTCAGAGAGATTGTTGATAGTTGTTCAGCGATTCTTTGGTCGAGTTCAAACATAATTAGCTCCCCCAGTTAGCGCTATCTGTTTGAGTGCCCCATTTTAACATAGGCGTTAACATGACGCCAAGAGGGGTCAATTCGATGGCGTGTTTAGCCCGACTATGCGATGTGCCACGCATCTTTACAACCTGTAAGAATCTCAGTAAATGACCCATTCTTTCAACATCTCCCATGACAACAATTCCATCGGCGATTGCTTCTTCAACACCAAATGAAGACCAATGAGCATTTTCTGTTGCTGAAGTAATTTCAGAAATGAGGATTGTTGTGCAGCCAAGAGTCGAAAGTTTCTTTCCAAGGGTGAACAAGAAATCTCGAATCAGTTGTTCGGATTTAATCTTGTAACAAAGAGTAGTAACTGAGTCAATGACCAATCGAGTTACACCGATTGTGTTAACGATATCAGTGATGGATTTGATCAGTGCGTGAACATCGTCTAGATCGAAGGTCGATTTATCGAGACCAAGCCAGGAGTACAGGACGTCCATGTCAAAAACGTTGATCAGTCCTGTGTCGACCATATTCATGTCAAAGAATGCATATTGGCGAATGTTTTCGAGGAGTTTTACAGACGGTTCGGTTGCAGTAAAATGAGCGCATGCTTCACCAGCAAGAGCTCCACGAACAAGAAATTCCATTGCCAAAGTGGTTTTTCCTGAACCACACGTTCCAGAAGCCAAAACCGTGGAACCATATGGGATGCCTCCTCGTAAAATTTCATCCAATCCATGGATACCTGTAACACAACGGTCTCGTGAATAAGTGGAAGCGGCTTGCACGGGTATCATCTATGCCAGTGCCACCGAGTTCATGAAGCATTTGTTACGCTGGAGGGTACTTCGCCGGGTGTTGCGGCTTGGTTGACACTCCATGTATCGGAGTTCAAGGTGTTCCCTCCATCCCAAACGAGGGCGTTATTTAATCCGATTAACAAACCTGTTTGACCGCCCCATTCAGCCCGAGAGTTGGGGAGTGGTTTTGTTTGACCGGGGCGTGTAAATCGTAATTCAATGGTGCTGCTTCCATCATCGAGAAGATTCATTGAACCAGTTCCGAGAATACCATATGTGCCTAAGTCGATGACTTGGGATGCATTTCCAATAACTTGAGAAGAAATTGAACCTGTGAAAAGCGCCACTGATTGACCGCTTATCACTCCGCTTTGGAATAAGACATTGTTACTCGAACTTGGAGATGTTACGTTTAGAGACCATCCATAGAGGCTTGTAGCGAAGGAATTATCGTTGTAGATTTCAATCCATTCAGGCCCACCACTTACAGGCCGTACCATTACTTCAGTCATCAATAGATTCTCGCTCTGCCTACCTGCATCGTGTACCTGCAAGGTTACAGTCACAATTTCTCCTGACATTCGTACGATGCTGGATGCGGTCGAAGCCATTCGTGCCGAGTTGATGTCTGACCCTCCTTCGAAAAGAACCTGCCCAACACGAGAGTTGTTTGTGGAGGTTTGAACACTTATGTGCAGATAAGCACTCAGATCTTCAGCAAGTCCAAGCCCATCAGAAAATGATTCAAGTGTTACATTAGATAATGCATTGAGACGATTTTCATCGAGTTCACCAGAAAGTACGAGACCAGTTTGCACACGCCCAGTCTGTAAATCTTCAGCACTGACGGAATCCCAATCCGAGGTCGCATTTGAATGATCAAGATCACCATTGTCCAATGCAGGGACGTACCAGCCTGGTCCCCCAACAAGATAATCCAAAGCAGAGACTGTTGCTTGATCGACTTGATCGATTTCGGTGTCATTTGACCCCATTTCTAGTTGGGCTAGTGACATAAAGGCAGTTAAAATCATCAAGAAAAGAGTAAACGCAGAGAGGAATTCAATAACAGCTGTCAATCCCCTTTCATCCGAGCGTATGCATCTGTGCTCAGACTCCTCCATGACCCTACCAACACAAGCGAAGTCAAGAACGTTGCCGAACCATAAGAGGGTGAATTTACCGTAATTAAACCCTAATTCAAGCGATGAGTCTTTGAATCATCTATGCGACCACCGTATGATGACAGGAGCGGATAGCATGACCGTCGGCAAGAAAAAGACCAGCATTAGCTTGGTTTTCATTATGCTTTTTTCAGCATGTTCAATGCTAGCATATGTACCGAATGCAACGGCCGTCGAACAGATTGATCTTGCAATCATTCATGGCCAATCGCCCGTAGAAGATCGGTTTTATTCTGCATTCGACCCAATTACATTCACCGCAGAAGTTGAAAATCAAGCGCTTAGCCCTCTAACCAACACGCGCACAATGAAATGGTACATCTGCGATGGCCCTCGAACTGCAGTATCATGCGTTTCCAACAGCGTCGCAAGCGGAGGCATGAATGTCAACGGACTACTTAGCGGAGAAAGTAGTAACTTTTCAGATTCAAACAGATGGTTCCCCTCTGGAGCGAGCGGAACGTTCACCGTTGTTTTCAAATTTGATTTCGCAGATGTCGATACGAGTGATGACGTCCTATCTTACAACATCAATCTTACAGCAGAATTCAGCGATATCGCCGTCGATACTGAACAAGACCCTCGAGACACGCTTTCAGGGCTCCATACATACAATGGCGAAGTTGTATTGAACACAGAAGTCGATTATGAGATGGACATGTATGGCATCTCGAACACATGTGGAACTTGCAACCTTGTAGCCAATATTGGATGGAATCTAAAGACGTTTGATGGAACAATTGTTGCTAATGCCACTCGTAGCGTAACAAACCTTCCATCTGGTGGATATGAGCAACCGTTCACAACTGCGCTTCCAGCATTAAATTATTCAATACCTGGCAGATTTATTTTCGAATTCGGACTCATTAGCAGTACGAGTGCTTATGATGGTGATCTCAACGCATTCAACGACCTTACTCAAATCGAAATTGTTCTTGATAACACACTAGATCTCAGAATCGCAAGCATGTTTCCTTCTCATGACCAAAACTCACCCTCCTATTATTACGGCGAGGATATGATTTCAACCAAAATTGAAAATATTGGTAATTTTACAATCATAAATACTTCTGTAACCTTCGAAATGTTTGATGCACAAGGAGAATCTGAACACATTGAAAAATGTGACATCGATATGCTTGGCCCATCTCAATTCACNACATGTACATTCGATATTGTTGAAATTGGAGATGGGAAAGAACTNCGAGTCTACATGCCNACCTCATTTGACGGGCGAGCAGACACTGCTCCATCAGACAATACACTGATTGAATACGCTGACATAACGGCGGGTGAAATCGCTCCTTCNATTGGGCTCAATACCGTTTCNGGNACATTCACAACCGCAGACACAATTGAACTCAGCGCACAAATAAGCAACATTGCAGCGAACCCACTCAACTTCACGTGGACGCTTGATACTGTGATTCAACTCGGACATGGGCAATTTCTGAGTGTCAACGCTTCGACATTCCCTCTAAAATCATACATTGTTGGACTGGAGGTTCGTGATGCTCTTGGNAACACAGANTATACTTACAGAACAATTCAACTCATTGATGAAGTAATCATCGAGGAGGAACCGTTGTTGACAGGATCGGTTGTNTCCCTNGACAAAGCCATGTTTTCATACAATTACTTCTTACCAGTACAGGGTTCAGAATACAACATTGCAGGCGGTAAAGAACCCCTNATGATCCTAGAACTTGAGGTTATGCAGCTCGAAGATACCACTCAGCCTGCTAATATCCAATCCATGGATGTGACAGTTAACCTATCAGCACTTTTGCCGGATATGATTCCATTTGAATCTGTTGAAGTTCTTGAATTACCTGATGCATCAGAAACCTATTGGGATTATCTTGAATCTCCTAATTTTTACACCTTTGATGAATTTGAAAATATTTCCTTGAGCCTCGGCAGCAATACTGTTTTACTCTTTATCGGATCATTACCTGAAGCTGACGTCACCGCTAACAATACGGAATACAGTCAACTTGAAGGCGGCTCTATAGAATTAGACTGGTCCTCAGAAGGTGATGTTTCCAACCCTTACTTGGGAGGTTGGAGAATCTACAAACTGCCTGTTGCTGAAACTGGAGGGACAATATTCCCTGACCCAAGCCAAGAAGATAACCAAAACCTGTGGACTCAACTTATTGACGGACGATTTGTAGAGATGGTGNCAATATCCACGNCGAATTGGGTCGATCCTGAACCACTCCCAACAGGAACATGTGCATCTTATGCCCTCATTCCAGCAAATCGTGCGAACGNACCGGACTTATCTCGTATTAACGTCTTCATGAACGATGAAGGAAATTCTATGTTNTGCGGGGATGCCATCGCTCCATCNAGTACNGTAACTGCATTTACCCATTCATACAGATTCACCAATTCCACAACATGTTNTGATTTACAACGTAATTGGAACTCTTGCTATGAATTGAATCTCACATGGACATGGCCTCAAAACGAAGTTGATGGAGAAGTCACATGGAATTTGTATCGCCTAGATACACGCCCAAATGCGATTGAATTGAGATATGTAGATCCGATTGCGACAGGCTTGAATGGAGTCCAAGGAGAAACTGGNACATTCAACCAATCCGGCTTAGAAGCAGATGGTATACGCCCTGACAGGACATATTANTACGTCCTCTCCCCAATAGATGGAAGAGGAAATGCAATGACTATTGCAGAATATCCAAGTGAGAACACTGAACGNGTCGAAATCGAAAATCAATGGTGGGATTACAACCAGCACATCATTCCAGAGGAACCTGAACCNCCAGAACCGCCACTTGGCATTGACTGGCTAGGNGATTTNGAAGACTCAATGGAAGTCAAAGAATTCCAATACGCAGGTATTGGGGCACTAATCCTAGTTGTTGTAAACGCATTACTCATACCNATGATGATCAAGCGTAGAAGAAGACTCAAGCGNGTGATGGCTGCTCGCATCCGTCGAATGGGTACTGCAAATATGGCAGAAGAGTTTGAAGATTTCTTCGAATGAGCGCCTCTATTTCAGTGGATTATCAACCGTCATATTCATGTCGGAAAGGTCGGTGGGTTGCTTTACTGCGGTGATCGCATAGCCTGGCCATTGCGCTGGATTGCTAATCCAGTGGGTTCTACCCTCGGGAGTTCGAATCTCCCTCACCGCGCCACATTCTCAACCTATTGGACCGAGTATTCCAAGCCATTCTGAGGGAATGAAAGAGATGATTACGAGCGANAAAAACATGTATCCCAAGTAGTAGAGAGAGCGGAAGAAACTCTTTGCAGCTTTCGGCATTCTTCCATTNTCATCTAATNGTTCGTTGATATCAATCTTCCATACTGAGATTGAATACCATACTGTNAGNCCTCCAGCGACAAATGCCCACAATAACGGAAGGCCTGATTCCGGCCAGAAACAAGGTACAGAACCGAGTAAAAACAACCCTCCGCAGTAGAATTTTGACTCTGTAACNGTTCTTTTTGCCCCCTTTACCTCATTCATCATTGGCACTTTTGCTTTGGCATACTCTCCAGATCGATACAAAGCAAGCGCCCAGAANTGCGGTGGCGTCCANAAGAAGATGAGNGCAAAAAGCATCCAAGGTATCGGTGAGCCNAGATCTAAAGGATTCATTGANTCAATTGANGCTGCTGCTGCACCTGCCCATCCAATCAATGGGGGAGTNGCTCCAGCAGCNCCTCCNATGACGATGTTTTGTGGCGTTCTTCTCTTCAACCACATTGTGTAGATAAACACATAGAAGAATACTGAAAAGAACGACCAAAAGGCAGCTTTCCAGTGAAGTAAGAAAAACAAAGAAGATCCTAAGANAGATATTNTTACGCCAAACANNANNACTGTGTTTGGNGNAAGATGNCCTTGAGGCAATGGNCTGTGNTGTGTACGACGCATCAATGTATCAATATCTCGATCATACCACATGTTGATTGCGTTTGAACCACCTGCGCTCAATGTCCCCCCGATAACGGTGATGACAGAGGTCCAAAGCGTATCGANCCAGGTNCTTTCAATATCGATCAAATCATANCGNGCTAGAGAATCATGAACNAGAATTGCACANAAAGCGGTGATTTGAAGCAGAACAATGACTCTCAGTTTCATCAGTTTGATGAANAGAGAAAACATCGGAGGAGGATTCTCTATTTGTTCCATTATTCTTCCTCGTTTAGATCAGATTGTGTAAGAGTGGCGATTCTCAGCATCATCAGCGTTATCGCCGCTGCTATGAAGGAAGCAACACCAAAGANAAGATGAAGAAGAGAAAANGATTCTGGGAATTCGTTTGCATTTGCGAANACAATGTACATNCCTCCAANAAAGACATTCAAAATCCACAAACCAGTAACANCCTCAGCGGCTTTTGAAAATCCTTCACCTTCNCTAAAATCTCTCGAATCAACACGGACTCGAGCTGCACTGAGAATTAGAATTATACCAACAATTCCNGCACCAAAGCGATGAAGCATNTGAACTAAAATNCCNGGNCCATCAATGCTCGGGAAAAATTTTCCTTGNCATTGGGGCCATCCGTTTGGGAACCCTATTGAGCAGCCTTGATTNTATTGNCCACCTGCAGTACTTGAGACCCAAGCNCCNAGAATNAGNAGAATGAAAACTGAACTTGTTATTCCAATGAAGCGCTTCNTTTGTTTGTCAAGGAANGCCTTNGAGGTATGAATNAANTTCCAATTCGTNCCCTCAGTNACCCGCATAGCCATGTANTGCCATACCAAGAGNGANGTAAAGATACTCGCCAATGACAAGTGAAGTGCTACNGTCCAATCTGCATTGTCAAAATGGACNGTTACTGCNCCNGCAATTGCTTGNACNACNAGNAAAACAGCGGANACAATGGTAAGATTTCTCAANCCNTCTCCATANGTTTTTTTCTTTTTNTTAGCAACATAAACGTTCAACAGAATNGGAACAGCAATAATNCCTACGAGCATNCGATGGAACCATTCAACAAATATTTCAAANATTGAATAACGGTGATCTGGNCCACGACTATCNACTTGATCTGGATGTTCTTCCCAATATGCAGTTTGTTCTGCTTCATCGACTGNAAAACCCCANGTTCCGAAGCATTGAGGCCAATCTGGGCAAGACTCACCAGCATCATTTATGCGAATTGTCCCTCCTACGACGATGATNAGNATGGNCATCGCAGTAAGGACAAGCGGCANANTGGAAGGTCGCTTCCACCAAGGTTGGTCCATGGTTGTCCGTGAAGGCGGCCCTCTTTTAACAAGACCCTGTGTCCAAGNACCATGATGAGATTCAGANAGGCCTTGGTTTNNATCNTGNTNCTCCTNGTACTNATTCCAACATCAACTGGNCATGGTACAGAAAGNGATGATGAAGCCGCATCAATTCATGATGTGAAAACATTCGATNTTCAGTGNGCATTNACAAACGAGACATGCATTGCTTCCTCAACAACTCATTTGATTGAATATTTCTCTGCAGATTGGTGTGANCCATGCGATCTTGTTTCGGCTGAATTAAACGCATTAAATCGAACCGATGTTACTGTTNTNCAACATCACCCCTCTCCCTTAGATTTGCATTTCCTAAGTGATTCTAAGTTTCGTTTTGAAACAACTTACGGTTTTTGGGGTGTCCCTGATCTTGTCCTGAACGGCGAAGGCCTACTCACAGGNCCTTCCCAATCTCAGGAATTAGGCCTTGTACTCGACAACTTTTCTCGTGAATGGAGCGGATTTACTTCNATNTCNCTNAANAANGGAACNCTNTCNTGGNNNTCNGATGATGGTGANGAGGTTCATGTNTGGATNACNGAAAATGGAGCNCATGAANTCAACAATCAANACCAAANCAATGTCGTTCANCATCANATNGCGATAGGAAGTGAAAATCAGACCCTTGACATATCGANTTTNATCNATGAAAACACTACAAACATCGTTGTNACACTCGAATCNCCTGGCCGCTTTGAATTNANGAGTGCATCCACATTGTCGTCTCAAGGATATNCTTTGATCGATGAAGAGTCTGATCAAAACGGCCTNGAGATAACGAAGCANGGACGTGAATACGACATGGCTATTGCTGTATTTGGACTATCGATGGCAGCATTNATTCCTGCACTCATCATGTATGTTCGAATCGTTCGAAACGAACCTGTTTTGAACGATGAATCAGAATGATGTTCTTCCAAAGGGTTGAAGAACGAGGCCTCAGTCGAAACGCTACGNCNGTTTTGTCGTAGGTGTAAAAAATGGTCAAGCCAGCACGTCTCCACACACGTTTCGAACGAGCAAGAATCATTGGTGCTAGAGCACTCCAAATCGGAATGGGCGCTCCACTTTACGCCAATGAAAACGAACTCCGAGAAGAGTTCAAGGCCGAACTTATCTCTCTCTANGGGCTCGAAGAAGCGAGTGTCCGCTTCGTTCTCGACCCACTAAAGATTGCTGTCTACGAATACGATAACGAACTTATCCCAATCGACATCGATCCACATGAAGATTAATCGGAATTAAATCCGTAATAATCAGAAGAAACAACATCTGCCAGATTTTTCCTAGGCAGAAGCATTGTTCGAACAGCCCATAAGTCCTTGAAAATCCTNTAAGTTGCGGTTTTGTCAAGATAATCAACACCACTTGAACCACCAGTACCCATTCTTCGTCCGATCATTCGTTCGACCATTCGAGCATGAGAATGGCGGAAGAGAAGCATTGATTGCTCAAGTTGAACAACCGTGTCAACAAATCGGCGAGGCCAAGACAGAAGAGGCAATTCTGGATAAGACTCAATGAACAACAATCCTGCTCGTGAACGGTTGACAACACCGTTTGGTGATAGGAAGTCATGAACTGAAGCTTGGTTTGCATCCATTCGTGGACGGATTGATTCTTCAGTACCATGGCCGATAGCGACCATGTGATCGACGACTTGATCCGCATGGGATTTCATTGCATCTAAATGAGTTGAAACAAAATGTTCAACCACAGTTGAATCATTATCGCTCGACGGGACAGAGCCGTTGATTGGGGTCCGTGAAAGCCATTCTGAGACCAATTCATTCAATGTCTTTTCAGTTGCAATCGTTTTCAAAACTTCGAATGCATCATCGGAAATCTTGTTTTCATCATGTAATTTTTTCATATGTGCCATTGGATCCATGTCTGCGACGCGTTGTTCTTGTTCCAAACCAAGGCGCATCTCAATTGCTCGCATTTGCCACGACTCAAAGCCTGATGATGTGCCTAGACGATCTCTAAACGCAAGGAACCCTTGTGGACTTAGGGTTTCCATAACTTTCCACTGATTCGCTAGAAGACGGAAGATTTCAATCACGCGTTCGAGATGTTCCACCATTGCAGGTAATGTTTCTTCACGAACAAGTTCCTTTGATAGGTATCCATGGACTTCATTGAGTTCGATACGAATTTGCTTGAACCAAAGTTCAAACGTTTGGTGTGTGATAATAAAATGCATCTCATCGTTGGATGGAGATGGTGAGTGACCTTGTGGGCCATCTTGCAATTTCAGAAGATTATCCAGTTGCAGATATCCAGAATACGTCATCCGGCTAGCGGGGGTGCGGGAACTCGCCATGTTCTTTGATATGCATTCGGCACTTGAAGTCTTCATTACTACATTATCAAAGTTTACCGAATCACGGTGGCATAATGGGATAACAGTCATAGAGTGCATACTAAACCCCTCGACATGGGCGTAGACCACTCCTCACTTATCTCCTGGCTCGCGGACTACGACAAGGAGAACATTACGATAGGTGTTGTAGCATCTCACTCATCACTTCAAATTCTTCACGGTGCTCGTCAGGAAGGTTTCAGAACCCTTGGAATCGCAGTAGGTGAAAACAGAAGGCGCTTCTACAAGGCATTCCCTGGTGCAGAACCTGATGAATGGTTGATGCTTGATGATTACCGAGAGTTGTTAGACCATGCAGACTGGCTCAAGAGTAAGAATGTCGTTATCATCCCCCACGGATCACTTGTCGAATATCTTGGAAGTGAAAATTTCCGTAACTTGGAAGTCCCAACCTTCGGTAATCGAGACATTCTCCGATGGGAAAGCAGCCGTGCGAAACAACGAGACTGGCTTCTTTCAGGAGGATGCACGATGCCAAAGGTTCTCGAAGATCCACACGATATCGATGGCCCGGTTATTGTAAAATACGCTGGAGCAAAAGGTGGAAGAGGATATTTCATCGCTCGTGACTATCGTGATTTCAGAAGAAACGTCGATATTGAAGAAGAATTCACAATTCAAGAATATGTCCTTGGATGCAGATACTACCTTCACTTTTTCTTTGACCCTCTTGCTACTGATGGATTCCAAGTTCAAGGAAAAGGAAAGTATGCTGGAAAAAATCTCGGCCGTTTGGAACTCCTATCTATGGACCGGAGAGACGAGTCAAATGTCGATGAATTCTACAAACTTGGTTCGTTGAGAGATCTCAGAGAAGCTGGAATGGAGCCGTCCTTTGTTGTCACTGGAAACCAACCTGTTGTCATCAGAGAATCATTGTTGCCAAGGGCCTTTGAAATGGCTGAGGGAACCGTTGCTGCATCCTACGAACTCGAAGAAGGAGCGCGAGGAATGATTGGACCTTTCTGCTTAGAAACAATCGTTACCGATACTTTAGAATTCAAGGTCTTTGAAATCAGTGCCCGAATTGTCGCTGGTTCAAATCCGTTTGTTGGCGGCTCGCCATACTCTGACATCAATGAAACTCGCATGTCAACTGGAAGACGTATCGCTCGTAGTATCAAAAACGCATTGAAGAACGAGCGTCTTGATGACATTCTGTCTTAAGGCGTTTCAACCTAAATCTGGCGCAGGTGGAACACCTGAGCCATCGTCTTCAACATCATCGACCAATTCATTTTCAATCTCATCAACTAATTCACCGAATTCAAGTTGCTTAGGAGTTGCTTCGTCTTCAAGAATCTTATCTGCTGCAACTTCGCCTGTTTCTGCAAGACGTAATTGTTGCTCTAATTGACGCTTAATTTCTTCTCGCTCTTCCATTGTTGGAACGTTGAAGGTACAGACGAGTTGAATCTCTTCACCAAAAGTAAGTTCACCAGAGTATTCCAAAAGATCGCCATAGGCATTCGCAATGACTTGGAATTTGGTTGGATCTTTCGAGCGTCGCTTCTTGTGCTTCTTGTAGTAATGGACGAATACTTGGTACGTTCCAGCAGGTGCTTGACCCTCTGGCCATACAACGTTTTCAATTGGCTTGCGGGAGTCAGGTCGTACATTTGCATCAACGTCGAGTTCTCCGCTGCATGATGATTTACGGTTACCGCCGTGAATTCGCTCACCGGATGGACAAACAACGTGAAGGTCAAGATCATTGTAGTTATTCCACATCAATGAAACTTGAACATCCGAGGAACGTGCACCTTCTCTTTCAAGTCGGGCACGTAGTTCATCGAGTGCTCTGTTTGCTGCTTTTCGACGTTCGAGAGCGTCTTTCTCTTGCGCTGCTTGGATTTCAGCCAAGCGTTGTTCTTCAGCTGCTGCGAATTCTGCTTGTCGTGCTGCTTCTTCTGCATCGCGTTCGGATTGAGCGGCAGCATCGCGTTCTGCAGAGAGTCGTGCTGCTTCCGCTGCTTTTTCTGCTTCTAGGCGATCTTTTTCCTGCTGCGCTTCTTGCTCTTTCTGAAGACGTTCTTGTTGTTCCTTGAGAGCGGCTTCTTCTTCTTCCAATTGACGACGATCTTTTTCGCTTTCTTGGCGAGCCCATTCCTCGTCACGAAGTCTACGGCGCTCAAGCATCTGCTCTTCAGTCTCTTCACCGTCATCATCATCTTCAACAACAACTTCAGGAGCTTCGCTCATGACAGGTTGTTCTTCCACGGGTTGTTGCAAAAGCGTTGCATCTCCAAGGAGATTGATGTTACCGCCAGAAAGATTTCTTCGACGACGTTCAGCTTCGATTTGCAATAATTTGCGCTCGAATTCACTTCGAGCACTGGAAAAAGATGAACTCTGGGCAGGCTTTCTTAATCCATCTGCAACGATTCCACGTCGCATGTCGAGATCGGCATCGCCTCGAATAAGAATATACCACAGGCCGACAAAAAAGCCACCTGCAAGGATTCCAACCATGAGCCAAGCACCAGTCTCCATAGACAGCCCTAAGCATAGTTCTTCTTTTATCATTCCCTTTGTACGCATAGATTCGCTGAACATATGCAAAGCATTGAATTGCAGGGAGGATTGGCCGTGATATGGACAAAGCGTCACGCTTGGAGAAAATGCTCCCAAATGGAAAGGGCTTGTGGATTCCAATCGACCATGGGTTGTCGGACTATCCCAATCCTGGATTGGAAAACACAGAGGTTCTGATTCGGGAACTTATCACTGCAAAGGTAGATGTTATTGTCGCTCAAAAAGGTCTTGTAAGTCATTTTTCTCATCTTTGCCAAGGGACCCAAACAAGCATGGTCATCCACCTTTCTGCATCAACTCGACACGGTGGTGATGACGCATCGAAGAAAGTTCTTGTTGGAGACGCATCTGAAATATTGAGTCGTGGAGGAATCGGAGCCTCTGCCCAAGTCAATATGGGCACACCCGGCGAGGCAGAGATGTTAGAAGCACTCGGTAAAGTTACAACGGATTCACATCATATCGGACTTCCTGTACTTGGGATGGTGTATGCACGTGGGCCAAATTTGAATCCTGTTTCAGGGGATAAAACCCAGGGCGTTGCCCAAGCAGTGCGTGTAGCTTTTGAGATTGGTTGTGATGTCGCTAAGACCACTTGGACAGGCGATTCAGAGTCATTCAAGCAAGTAACATCTGCAGCGCCAATTCCGATGCTTGTGGCAGGAGGGGCAAATACTGGAGATACTCGCAGCGTGTTACTCATGGTGGAGAAAGCAATGGAGGCGGGAGCCTCTGGGGTTTGCATGGGACGGCAAGTTTTCGCTCACAAATATCCAATCAAGATGGCAATGGCATTACGACGAATTATTCACGACGGGTGCTCGTCAACTGAAGCAGCGGATGAATTCGATCTTTGAGGTTAGAACATGGAAGTCTGGCTTAAATCCGATTCTACATCGATTAACAACGATGTTGATTTTTACGTTTCAACAGAACACTCTGAATCTTCAATCTATATTCAAGATGGTTTTCTATACAAGAAGAATTCAAAGATTGGCGCTCATGTTCACATCGATTCAGAAGAACGCCAAGAGTATGCTCGCTCACTTGCTGGAACCGTTGAATGGATCTATCTTACATTCGAAGACTGGTCGATGATTCCTATCGAAAACATCGTCGCTGCGTGTGATCAGACACCAACACTCATCGCAGCAGAAATTATTGAACCGTTGCAGGCCCATGGAGCAGGTTTTGCTCTTGAAATAGGCGTCGATGCCCTCGTATGTTCGGAACATGAACTTGAAGCGGCCTTAATTGTCAAATCACTACGGGCTTCGACAGAGGAAATTAAGTCGACAAAACCAGTTGAAGTAAACGACACTCTTTCCTTGACTGAAGTCCGAATAACTTCAATTGAATCGGGACAAAACGGTGACAGAGTATGCATCGATTTGACCTCTCTTCTCGAAATTGGAGAAGGGATGCTCATTGGTTCAACCGCTCGAAGTCTTGTATTGGTACACGGCGAAACAATTGAATCGACCTATGTCCCAAAACGCCCGTTCCGCATTAATGCTGGAAGTGTAGAAGCATATACACTGATGGCGGATGGAAAAACAAAATACCTCAGTGAATTGAAATCAGGAGACCAAGTACTGATCGTATCAAAGCAAGGAAACACACGTGTTTGCACGATTGGTCGCTTAAAAATAGAAACCCGCCCATTTATTCTATTGAGATATGTCGATGAAAAGCATAATGAAGCACATGTACTCATGCAACAAGCGGAGACGGTCAGGGTGCTCGACAATAACGGTGGTGCGTGTTCAGTTACAGAACTTCGTACCGGTGATGCAATTATTGCATACAACACCGATGAAACCCGTCATATTGGCGTGAGCGTCTCAGCATCGTCTGAGGAGCGCTAAATATGGCAATTTTAGGAAGAGGACGCGCACATGGTGCTTGCAGCCTACTTCATGCTGCAGGCACTGGCTACGGCGCAAGCATGTCTCTTGACCTTCCATTAGCAATCCGTTTATTGGATAAGCCAAGCAAAAGGCAACTCGATGATGGAGACCAAATACTCTCTTTTGTGGTTCAATCATGGCAAAAGGCTGGACATGAATTACCAATCCCTGAAGAAGACATCAACTGGGCAGTTCAATCAATGATTCCAATAGCCCAAGGCCTGAAATCCTCTTCAGCATTGTGTGTTGCAGCAGTTCGAGCACTTTGTGATGCAACGGAAACAGATCTCGAATTAGCAGATATTGTTTCGATAGCAGTCGATGCCCAATTGGAATCTGGAATTACATTGACAGGAAGTGTCGATGATACATGGGCCTGTGCCACACCAGGATGGAAACTCATTGATGCTAACCAACCAGATGTACGTCAAGGAATTCTTCTCGAAGGAAGCGGCCCGAAGCGAGATGATTGGGACGTTCTCATCGTCTCAAGAGGGCCAAGGGAAAAGCGACCTGCACTTGAGGATTTCATTCCACATCAACACCACTTCATCCAAGCTCTCAACGCATTACAGGAAGAAAATGAACTTGTGGCATTAACCATGAATGGCAGAGGCGTTATTGGTGCAACAGGTGATGTGAAGGGACGGATTATGACAAATGATGCTCTTGTCAACAGCGCTCGTGCTGCTGGAATTACTGGTTCCGGAACTGCGATAGTAATCGTTGTGCCTAAGTTACTCCAAGGTATTCTAGACCGCCTGAAACAATGGTACAAAAGTAAGTATCCGGAAGTAGAACTTATCGAAACAAATTTCCTAAATCCACAGAATGAGGATAAAGAGGACGAAACCCCAAGTTCTTGAATAAAGGACAAGTCGGACAGAGTGAGTCCAATGCACATGCGCCTTGGTAAATTACTGACAGTAACCCTCTTTGGCGAAAGCCATGGGGCCATGGTTGGCGCTTTGATTGAAGGAATTCCCCCCGGTCTGGTTATCGATGAGGATTACATTCAACAATGCATGGACATGAGAAGACCTGGAGGTCATTTCGCAAGTAAGCGTAAGGAAAGTGACATCGTAGAAATCTCAACTGGCGTCTATGAAGGAGTTTCAACCGGGCAGCCAATTCTCTTGATCATTCGTAACAATGATGCCCGCTCTTCTGATTACAGTTTCATTCCAAATCATCCACGGCCCGGCCATCAAGATATGGTCATGAACATCAGAACAGATGGCCATGCAGATTTAAGAGGCGGTGGATCATCTTCTGCCCGATTAACAGCAGGTCTTGTGGCTGCTGCTGCAATCATAAGTCCGCTTCTTGGAGAGATACAAATCGATGCACATGTTGGGGCAATTGGAGATATTGAGGCAAAACCGATCGAATTATGCCCTCCAGAATGGGAAAACGAACTCTGCAAGTCATTGAGATGCAGAGACCCATCCGCTGCAGAATCCATGAAAGAATGTATTGAAAACGTTCGAAGTGAACGGAATTCGATTGGAAGCCGTATTGATTTGCGCGTAACAAATCTACCAATTGGAATCGGAGAACCATGGTTCGATGGAATAGAACCCGCTCTTGGTAGAGCGTTTTTCGCAATACCTGCGTGCAGAGGTGTCGAATTTGGAAGAGGATTCTCTGCTGTAACTATGACAGGTATTGACCATAATAGTCCGTGGGGTGGCTCATCTTCGAATCCCTTGCAAATAGGAGAACGTCCTGATGGAAGCCTTGCAGGAATGACCTCGGGCTCGGACATTCATGCAAGAATCGCACTCAAACCACCATCAAGTATCGCTCAGCAGCAAACAACTCTCGACTTGGCAGAAGATGCTCAGAAACAACTCGTTGTAAAGGGAAGACACGACCCCGTATTAGGACCAAGAGGTGTGAGTGTGGCTATTGCTATGACAAAAATCGTTCTTGCTGACCTCATTTTGCGGAAAAGGGATGCTTTTTGAGTTATCGAGTTGTTCACAAATTTGGAGGCTCTTGCCTTCGCGATTCAACAGATCTTGATCGAATTGCAGAGGTGATTCAAGGAGATCATCAATCGATTGTAATCGTATCAGCACTTTGGGGTACAACAGATCGACTGTATCGAGCTGCTAAAGAGCCCCGATATGCGAGCAGACTGGTTCATGACCTCTCTGCACAACATCTCCGTTTTGCTCCTGGTTTGGATACATCAAGTAATGCTCATCTCTTTTCCTTAGTCTTGCACAGCATCAAAGATTCTTTACGAGAACTTGCTCAAAGACCAAAAGACAATGCAGCACTAAATCGATTGCTGGCATCGGGTGAACGACTGAGTGCGTTGGTTGTAGCTCATCGGCTTCAGCAGAAAGGTATTGACGCATATCCGCTTGGTGCTGAAGACATTGGGATAACCCTGGATGGAAATTATTCTGCAACACATGTGGATCTACAAGCATCGAGTACGAAACTAAATCGAGACACTCTGGAAGGTACGCCTGTTATCACAGGATGGTTTGGTGAGGGCCATAATGGAGAACTTGCAGTACTAAGTCGAGGCGGTTCAGATCACTCTGCGACTGCAATAGCACACCTTGTAGAAGCAGATGAAGTCATCCTTTGGAAAGACGTCGAAGGAATCTTTTCGATTAATCCGAGATGGGGGGTACGCTCTGAAACGATTCGCTACCTTGGATATCAAGAAGCAATTGAATTATCTCTCATGGATACGCCTATTTTGCATCCTTCAACAATTGAGCCCCTTATCGAATTTGGAATACCTTTGCATGTCAAACATTTGCACCGTAAGAACAATTCCGACTTCACAACAATTGGCCCTCAAAAGCAAAGCGTACTCCTCAAAGGTATTGGTTGCCTACCAAATGTAATGAGTTTGGGATTCTCTCACAATCAAGTTGATGCGCATCAGCGACACCTCGTTGAGATTCTAGGCAAGTTAGCCAAAGAGGGCATCAACTGGTGGGGATTGGAGTCAAGAATGGGAGATTCCAAGCTCATTGTATCACAACATGATATGCATCGAGCAAAAGAAGTGTTTACAAAATCCAATATTTCACCAGAAATTCATCAACATCTTGCCCTCATTTCTCTCATTGGTTGTGATGATAAGATGTTGGAAATAATCGATAACACTCTTGAAAAAGCTGATTTTAATCTAACATGGTTGAGTAAAACGTCTCATTCAGCAAGAGTTGCCCTCGATGGAGAGGAATTACCGATCGCTCTTGAACTCTTGAACAAAATGATTCTTGAACAAGTGGATTCAACTCAACCAATGATTGAGCACTCGTGATTCACTCATCACTGGATTCTCTCTTCTTTTGGATGTATGTCGGCAAATCCAAAGCGAAGAGTGCTCCAACAACCAAGAACACGAAGAGCGTTCCAAGCGCAACGCCGTAAACAGAACCAAGTTCTACAGATTCACGAAGTCGGGTCGCCGTATCCTCCGAAAGAATACCAACAAACCATGGCAGGATTGTGTTTGCTGAAAGAACAATTGTAGCAAGTACAGTAGCAATGACTGGGTTGATGATAAGGGAACGATGATATTTACCAACAATCTTCTTTGGATTCATGACGTAAACTTCGTTTGTTCGAATACTTGTATCAAGCATCGAGTAACGCATAACACCGTTTGATAATTCAAAGTACATAATGAGCAAAACTGAGTAAATAACAACCAATGATGCAAGAAGTGTTGGAGAATCTGCTAAACCAAAGAGATCGTTTACGCTTGTCTTAGAGGAAGCAAAGCGCATGATAGCGAGAATGAAGAGAGAATATGAACCGAGCATATATCGAGCATCACGTTGATATGCGCCCCAGAAACCAAGTCCAGTCGCCCCAGCAATAATACCGATTTGGAAGATAAGAGCAAGATCTGAACTTCCCAAAAGCATGAACCAAATGGTACCTTCTGGAGGTGAGATAATGTAAGTAAGCAAGGCAAGTCCGATGAGAATCACATAGACTCCAAGTTGCATATTCTGAACGAATTTATCTGGAGGGAGGAATTTCATCTTTGGAACAATTGGTCCACCGATGAGGCTTTCAATGAATGAGGGCATTTCCAATTCAGGGATAGCATCAGTCGGGATTTCCGAACCAATACCAGTTTGCCCTGCTAGTTTCTTACGACTCGGCGCGGATGAGCGAACTGTTTTTCCATCATACAAGTGCGATGTGTCGCCAGATGCCTTTCTCATTGTCATCGTATCACCTCAGAATCCTCTTGCTCCTGCAAGGGCAGTGGAGAGGAGCATATCAGGCTCCCAGTCCATTATGTTAACACCTAATCCGCGCAATTCTCCCATCAGAACATCTCGTTCAGTCTTCATGACTTCATATCCTGTTCTGTCGAGCCTACGTGCATCAAATTCAAACTCAAGAGAAGAAGGAGAGAGCACTGTGACATCAAAGTCACGAGCACGGAAATCTCTCAGAGCGCTTACAATGGTTGGATCGTCTTCAAGATTTGACAAGAAGATGATTGGGCTACCTTTGTTGATGTGAGGTAGAATNCTGTTAACGACGACTTGNAGTGGAATNTTTCCACGAGCNACTGCNCCTGCAAGTTTTGTNAGAATGACATAGAGTTGCTTCTTACCAGTGTCTCTGTCAACACTGACAACCTCATCTCCATAGACCACAACACCGACTGAGTCACGTCTTCCAAGGAAGTACTTAGCAAGTGATGCTGCTGCTCTGGTAGAATACACCAGTGCATTGCGACTTACTGGACCTGTTTCACTAACAGCTCTTGAATCGATAATGATGATGACGTCTGAAACAGCGTCACGCTCACGTTCGTTGACCATCAGTTTGCCNGATCGTGCATATGCATTCCANTTAATGGCTCTGAAAGAGTCTCCTTCGAAATACTCTCTGAGAGAATAGAATTCAGAACCNGGACCTGGTTGTCGGATGTTAACTGCACCAGTGAAAATCTTTGGTACTCGAGATTTGACGAATGTATCTTTGAGGTCTTCCATCTTCGGGAACACAAGGAAGTCGTTGTAGACATGCAATTCCTTTTCCTTGTGGAACAATCCGAATGGGTCCTGTATACGTACNGCAACAGGACCAACGCTGTAGAANCCTCTNAGAGGNCATTCAACTGTNTACTCNATGTANGTTTCACGACGAGGGCCTAATTCCATCAAAATGTAATTNGATCCTTGCTTGATACGCATGACTTCAGGAACTCGNTCTCGAACTTCGAGAATCTTNGCGAGACCTGAATTATTCTGCATACGTAACGTAACNGTGAGTTCTCCATCCTCAAATATTCGAGANCCTGAAAGTTTCCTCATGGCAAGGACGCTGCCAAGGGCTACGCCTTCTTCTCCGGTCCATTCATCGGCCCGGCGTCCACTTGAAGCTACGTCAGCATGTCCGCCAAACAAGGCAGCCCACGTTAAGAACACAAAGATGACCACAGCAATTGTGACCAACTGAGAGTTACGTAGNGTAAGACCAAGAAGATACATGGCAACTGCCATGCTCCCTAGCAATGCTGATTTACGACTCCACATTTAGAAACCTCCATTCCGTAATTATTCAAACGAGTCTCAAACAGTAGGGACAGGTACTTCGCGAAGAATGCTTTGCATAACTTCGCCAGCCTCGAGACCCTTGATTTGATGTTCTGGCTTGAGGATTATTCTGTGAGCGATAGCAAGTTCTGCGATAGCCTTGACATCGTCAGGTGTGACGAAGTCGCGACCACGCATTGCTGCTGCTGCACGAGAAGTCTTCAAGAGAGCTTGGGAACCACGAGGAGAAGCACCGACAAGGACACGTGGATCTTCACGGGTTCTTGCGACGACTTCGACCATGTACATACGAATTGCAGGATCAACGTATACATCTTCACACGCTTGTTGCATAGCAATAACACGTTGTGGGTCAGTAATGACGTCAACATCGACTGCGTCCTTTCCACGAGCGATACGTCGGGCAAGGATTTCATCTTCATCAGCACGGTCAGGATAACCGACACTCATCTTGAACATGAAACGGTCAAGTTGTGCTTCAGGAAGTGGGTATGTACCTTCTTGTTCGACAGGGTTTTGTGTTGCCATAACAATGAANGGTGCAGGGAGTTTGTGAGTTACAGTACCGATAGTAACTTGCTTCTCTTGCATAGCTTCAAGCAAAGCAGCTTGAGTCTTTGGAGGAGCACGGTTAATCTCGTCAGCAAGGAGAAGGTTACAGAACAAAGGTCCTGGCTTGAACGTAAATTCGCCCTTCTTAGCGTCGTAGATNTTGGTACCTGTAATGTCGGCTGGTAGCAAGTCAGGCGTGAATTGTACACGCTTGAAGTCACAACCAAGAGCATCGGCGAACGTGTTGGTCATCAATGTCTTAGCCAATCCAGGNTAATCTTCGAACAGAAGGTTACCNTTGGAGAGGATNTTGANGAGTACGTTGTCGATAACGTGGCTCTTNCCGATAATTACCTTCTGTACTTCAGCGCTGATCGCATTNGCGATTGCGCCGACAGCTGTAAGGCGTTCTCGGACCTCTGGGGTGCTNTGGTGCTTCGGCTGNGCCGGAGCGGCCGGTGCTNCAGGTGCGGCTGGCGCTACTGGTGCTGCAGGTGCGGCTGGAGCCGCTGGCGCTGCTGGCATTGGTGGCGCTGGTGCCGCTGGCGCTGCAGGTGCTGGCGCGGGCGGGGTTGCTGGTGGTGCGGGGGGTTGCATGTCAATTTCCTCCTATATTTTCTTCAGTTTCCCCAACGACGGATCAAGGGTATAATGTCCCTTAGTTCTTCGTTGGAATAAGATCTTGCTGAACTAACAAGTTCAACAAGGCGTGGTTCACGGACCATCTGCATAATTTCAGCAGGCGTCTTGCGGACGAATTCGTCACGCGTGAGGTCATTAAATTGCCGAACTTTGGAGAGGAAGGCCTCTCGTACTCGGACTTGATATAGAGCGGAGTCTATCTTTGTGGGACGTTCTCTGAATCGTGTTAAATCGAAAACGTGTCTCCAATTCTCTTTTTCTGGAACAACCATGATAGCGATTGCAAGAAGTGCGAAAAGGTTGAGAATTATCAACCACTTGAGATACGTGTCACTTGTGAGCAAGACGACAGCGCCGATTGCTTCTGTGAATGGTTGAGTAACGGCACTTGAAACGTGACGGCTTTCGTCGAAGACGATATTGAATTCATCTTGGTTTCGAGTGATTGTGGTGGAAAGTTCCTCATTATCGAATTCCATCATGTCTCGGATGAGAGCACGGAAGTACAGTTGATTACCATTCCACTTCGTATCACCTTGTGCTGCGATAAGACCATCTGGGTCTGTGTCCCAGCAGGTGTGGCCGTTTTCTTGGTACAGGTCAGAACCACATTGTTGCTTACCAGTAAGATCTGCATCAGCCTCGTCCCAAAGATGGTTCGCAAGAACAGAGTGGTCTGAGACAAATACGATACTTCCTGTAACGTCAACCTTGCCTATGTCCTTGTCTGATTTCTTATCATAGGCTTCAACACCAGGATAATCAATTCGTACAATGAGGTCAGTTTTACCAGTCTTTGGGTTTGCGGCGTTGTTAATGTCGAATCCAGAACGAGCAACGAATGCTTGGTCACTCGCAGACGCAAGGACACTGACTTCTCTGGTGTCGTCTTCCAAGTCAAGTACTTGGATAGCAGTAGGGGAATGGAAAAGCACTGGCATTCGGCAGTTCTCAATTTGAGCATTTGCAACCAATTCTTCAGTGCAGGGGGTACGTAGAGACGCTTCATCCATCATGTCGATGTCTTCACTCACAGAGGCAACTGACCAAAGACGGGTTTCTTGTGGAGGCTCTCTCTCACCGACAGAGTTGGCTACTTCATAGTACCATTTTGAATCTGAAACAGGTGCATCGAAGTAGAGAACCCCGAACTCTTCTGCAACGCGTTGTGCGTTTGTTGAACTTGCTGCAAGGATGACTTTTCCACCCTTTTCGGTTACGAAATCATAGATTGCGCTTGCTTCTGCTGCATCAAATGGCTTCTCTGGTGCAGTGATGATGAGCATGGTTCGGTGAGGGTCCTGCCAATCATTGACCAACATCGGAGTTGACATTGTGTTGTAGATCTCATACCCGTCACCATCTCCAAGAGAATCTCTCATTTTGGTTAGTTGTTGGTACTGGTAATCTCCTTCAGCGTCTCTAACGTAAGGTGAGAAAACAGTCTCTTTGGAGGAACTCGCAAGAACAATGAGTGTTGTTGAGAGAAGAATAGAAACGACAAGACCTGCCAATAGTTTCTTCTCGACAGAGAGCTTTGATTTCTCTGCTTCTGCCATAATTATACCTCATTTCTACGACAAGCGTAGTATGTTCCTTTCTTCGGAACCTCGTTACACACATAATGATTCTGCCTTGACGTTTAGTCCAATTTGGTATAAAATTTGGACTAATTCCTACCAATTTTCGGGCCACTCAATCGTTTTTAGAACGTGAGAGGGCAGCGATTCCGACCAAAATAAAAGTCGTCATAAAACTCACCGAAGGTAACGCCGAGGAGTCCTCTTCAGTAGAGCCTGAACTCGAGGAACCTGAATCCGCTCCTGAATTCGAATCTGAGTCTGAACCACCCTCTTCCGTGATTTCAATGTCAAATACAACACTACGTTGGTTATTATCACCTTCAGAGGTGACTGAAATTGTGACTTCACACGTACGGCTGGGATGTGCTGAAGATGGTTCAATTCTGAAGGTAAAGGATTCCGCTTCCTGCCCATTAACACCTGTTGGTTCCACCTGAACATTAAGCGCAGAATCAAGGCCTGTTATGTCAAGAAGTGGGCAACTTCGCACATCAGCTTCTATTTCCTTTGCAGCATCAACTGAATTGCCCATATTGTTGAGATGAAGAGTCGCTTCAACCCAAGTTCCTGCGGAGATAGCGTATGTTGGCGTCGTCGCCTCAGGGATGAGTTTGTGTGCCCGAGGGACTTTGAGATCGGCCTCGATATCTTTTGTGGATAATTCAGCAGAGCCAGCTGTTTCAGTGGCTGTGATTTTTATTGAGAAGGATGTTTCCGGAGAAAAACCACGTACGTCATCCGGATTCGAACTAAGCAAGGCAACATCGAATGTTTTGTTTTCTTCCGATGCGATTGTAATCTCTTCATCATATGTGGCCTCAAGCAACTCATCTTCTGAGTCAAATTCAACGGAAATCGTCAGCGAAAGATCGCTCATCCGAGGGTTTTCAACAAAGAAGTAGAGCGTGTCTTCAAGTTCCCATTTATCGCTATCGAGCATGAGTACATAACTCGGTTCTACATCGGTTTCCCAACCAAATTCCCATTCATTGTTTTCTGGGAATTGGGCCGTAGAATTTGGGACGCAAGATATCAAAATTGACAAGAAGACAATGAAGCATTTCCCTCTCATTCAGTAGCCTCCAGTATTTTATTTAGAGAACGTTTTGCTAACACCTTGACCATTGCTTTCCTATACCTTGGAGGGAGAGCAGTATTGTTCACAGGCTTGATCGATTTCATTACAGATTCTGACAAAGCAGTGACGTTATTTAGTGAGAATTTTTCTGACAATTCTGCCACTTGCTCCGAATGAAGACGAGGTATTGATTCAAGTGCCGTAGAGGCGACTCGAAGGGTTGAGTTATCACCTGGAATCCACGCTGCAGAAACTCCTGCTTCGGGAAAATCCCACGATTCACGGACACGTAGTTTGTGATAAGAGCCAACTCGTGAAGACACATTCTCTGGGAAGGTTACCTTCAGTACAAATTCGCCTTCTTGAAGTACATTTCGAGTGATTCCATCAAGTTGGAAAAAGTCCTCAGCAGGTACTTCTCGTGAACCATGAGGTCCAATGAGGTGAAGAACTCCTTCGAGAACCATCAGCGATGGAGCAAGGTCCCCTTGGTATGTGGCAACACAAAGGGTATTCTGATTTGGAATGACCCTACAATCCGATCCAGTCCCGCAATCCTCTTTGTGACACCAATCGATTGAACGACGCCAATCTTCACTTTGATTAAACCAAAAACAGCGTGTGTCGACACAAAGGTTCCCACCGAGTGTCGCGTTGTTACGGATTAATGATGAGGCCACTTTGGCAGCTGCTTCAGCAATAAGTGGATGGATGTCTGTTGATTCTGTCATCGCTCCAAGGCGAGCCATCGCCCCGATTTCTGTCATTGAAATGGTATCTGTACCAGAGATTTTAGCAAGAGATATGACATGCTTTTTGACATTTATATGCCATTTGTAATTAGGAAGTAGATCGGTTCCGCCAGCGACCCAATCAAATGATTCTCCAAGTTCCATAAATGAGGATGCCATCTCACATGCTTCTTCTACAGATGTGGGGTGATGAAGTTCAAACGGTGGCATAAGCATCATTGCTCACCTCCCATATGGCGTTGCTCTTGTTTGAGCCAAGCCTTCCCTGCCAATCCAAGTTCTGCGAGTTGTTCAGGAACTGGTTCGACCGCTGTCTTCCAGCCTTCGACTTGATCTTCCATAGGTCGTTCAGGATCGAAGCCAAACAAAACTCCATTGACGTAGGCCGAAGTATCTTCGCTTCTTTGTCGCTTTTTGTCACGAGTTTTGTGTTCGTTTCCACGTTCAACCAATGTCGCTTGAAGAGGGCTATGTTTCAATCGTGGCGCTGGCAAATCTGTTGCCTCGATGCCATCCATTGACCTGGTTTTAGCAGAAATCGCCTTCCAAACAACGTCTGGTGTGAGCGGAAGTTCTCTTATGCGAACTCCTATTGCGTCATAGACTGCATTCACAACAGCAGGAAGTATGGGTAAAAGTGGCCCTTCTCCCGCTTCTTTTGCTCCGAATGGCCCTTCTGGGTCTGATGATTCAACAATAATCGGTGTCACGTTAGGCATTTCGTGAACTGAAGGAATCTTGTACTCCAAAAGATTTGGATTTTGGAGGTGCCCTGTTCGCCCATAGACCATCTTTTCGGACAATACTTGGCCTAATCCCATGTGACAAGAACCAATGATTTGCCCTTCGACTGCAAGAGGATTGAGAGCCTTGCCACAATCGTGAGCCGCCCATACATCGGTACATGAAATACGACCCGTTTCGACATCTACATCAACTTCGGCAACGTAAGCAGAGAATGAATAAGCAGGTGCTAGGCCTGCAGCTGCGCCTTTGTGAACCCCGCCCATAGGAGGCGAGCGATATGCTCCACTTGCAATCAATGAACCCTTGTCTTCTTGCGCTTTGTGAAGTGCTTCGAGATAGGAAACACCGACAGCTGGATCGTGTTTGTAGTAGATTCTTCGGTCATTAAGTACCAAGACATCTGGGTGATACCCAAGCATTTCCCATGCCGCATTAAGCAACTTCTCCCGAATATCCAACGCCGCCCGTATCGCTGCATTTGCATTCATGAATGTGACTCTGCTGGAATAAGATCCCAAATCAACAGGGCTTGTATCACTCTCATGAGATCGGACGTGAATCATCTCGATTGGTAACGCCAAGACCTCCGAAACAACTTGAGCAACGGCAGTCGTGGAACCTTGTCCAATATCTGCTGCTCCAGTATGAACTGTTACGCCACCATCCATGTCGATTTGCATGTGAACAGTTGCGTGAGGGAATCTGTTTGGATCCCAATGGATTGGAAGCCCAGACCCGGAAATAAAGAAACCACAGCCAATCCCTATTCCTTTTCCAAGTGGCATTTGTCTAAATTTCTGATCCCAATTCGAGCCTTCACGAACTCGCTCAAGACCCTCTCTCATCCCATTCGATGTGATTCGGAAACCAGAAATTGTTCGGCTATGAGGTGGTAGGAGGTTTGCAAGTCTCAAATCGATTGGGTCGACTTCAAGTTGCTCAGCCATTTCGTCAAGTCCAACTTCAACAGCACATCGTGTGTTAACTGCACCGTGTCCACGCATTGCACCACTCGCAGGTTTGTTGGTCCAGACTCGAGCACCCGTATAATGGAAGGAGCCAAGTTCGTATGGAGCCGTTGCGAGAACACCGTTGTAGTATGATGTGACGTGCCCGAAGGAAGCAAAGCCTCCTCCATCGATCAGTGCATCGATATCGAAACCAGAAATTCGTGCATCTTCATCAGCAGTCATCTTGACTTCGATATAGCTCGGGTGACGACCACGATTAATCCAGTAGACTTCTTCTCTGGTGAAATTGATTCGAACTGGGCGTCCTGCCTTACGAGCAAGAATTGCGGCACACATCTCGTGAGGGAATGGGTCGGATTTTCCACCGAATCCCCCGCCAACAAAGGTTCGTATGACATTGATTTGATGCATTGGAACTTCGAGTACTGTCGATAGAGCACGGTGAGCATAGTGAGGTACTTGTTGAGGCGTGTACAACTGCAGACGTCCATTTGGATCCCAATGTGCGACAACTGCATGAGGTTCGGTGAATCCGTGATGGACGCCCTCCATTCGCCACTTTCCATGCGATGATGCTGATGGTTCTTCAACCAAAGAACGGTCTCCAAATTCTTGGAAGACACGCTTCTGTACGTTTGTTTTACCCACGTGATACTTGCCACGCCAGTGAATTGGTTCGTCCTGATCTTCCAATCCTTTTCTTGGATCAAAAACTGGTTCGAGGACGTCCCATTCGATTTCAAACAGGTTCAACGCTTCCATCGCTGTTGCTTCATCAATTGCTGCAACGCATGCAACCAAATCTCCAACGTGCCGTACTTTCTCAACTGCCATTGCGTGCTCGTCTTTTGTAACAGGTAGAACGCCAAATGTATTCGGGGCATCTTGGCCGGTTGCAACTGCTAAAACTCCAGGTAATGCTTCAACCTTCGACGTATCAATCGATTTGATTTTCGCATAATGGTGAGGTGAGCGGAGAATCTTTCCAATGATTTCGTTTGGAAGACGAACGTCATCCCCATACCATGCTTGTCCCGTAACTTTAGCATGCGAATCAACGAGAGCACGCGGTTTACCAACGGAGGTGCCGGTACGATATCGGTCATGAATGTGAGATCCTGCAGGTTGTGGCTCCTTGCCCCCGACCGATTCTGGAATCCAATCAAGATCTCGTGGAGACATGTTTGGATGTGAACCACCTGAGCCAGGAGGAGGGAATTTTTGTTTCCCTGCAACACGCTTTCCATCCTTTCGAGTGGTTCCGCGTGAAGCGCCTGGTTGTTGTCGATATCCGCCTGACATGAAATCATCTCGCATGACCGGGTGGCATTGACGGTTCTTCTGGACCTTCTGGATGAGGGTTAGGATGAGGATCGCTGGAAGGCGTTGGAGCAGGAGCATCTCCACGCTTTATTTCGGCAGCAGCCTCAATTGAATCGATAATTTGTTGATAACCAGTACATCTGCAAAGATTTCCTTCAATCGCACAAGATATTTCCTCACGAGAAGGCTCTGGATTTGAATCGAGCAAAGCCTCAGCAGCCATAAGGAAGCCTGGTGTGCAGAAACCACATTGAGAACCTCCGTGGGTTGCAAAACAGGTTTGAATCGGAGCTAAATGAGCACCATCGGCAAGCCCTTCCACGGTTGTAATATCATCTCCCTCAACTTGACCTGCAAGACAAAGACACGACAGTCGAGGTTCGCCATTGACAAGGACTGCACAACAGCCACATGTTCCAAGATCGCATCCGCGCTTAACGCCAAGCATCCCTACTTCATCACGCAAAACGTCGAGCAAAATAGCGTTTGAAGGAGCAAGGGCTTGAACAGCATGACCGTTAACATTCGCCGACCACACCTTCTTGGGTGTTGTTGGTATCATTGAAACGTGTGCTTCTCCAACCATACGACTCGCCCAACCTTACCTAATCTAATCCGCATATGAACATACGGTTTGCAATTACTGCTCATCGGCCCCATCTTCGTCTTCTCGAGATGATGCCGCAATTCCAAGTGCAATGATAGCCATTGTCCCAATCACGCCAACCGCTGGAAGGCCATCGCTTTCGGAGACGACCGGGAGTGGATCAGTATTTGCATTCATGATCATTACATCTGCAGTTACAAGAGGTGTCGAAGAAGACTGGCCTCCAGATTCATTGTATTGAATTCCGCGTAGAGAAATGGTATGATTACCCAGCACGTCTTTTCCAGGTAGGTGTTCTAATTGATGAAGAATACTGATCAAATCAAGTTCTCCGGAAGGATTTCCTTCTCCGAAACCATGGATATTCGACCAATCATCACGGAGGTGATTGCTTCTCCACTGAACAGTTTCAAGATCTCCAATAACATCAAAGAAAACGGAATCGCCACGGTCAAGATGGATTCGGTTGTGCTCTCCAATCTGTGTCGAGACAACAACGGATATCGAAGTATCGAACTCATAATCTTCCTCTGCTGCTTCAAGGACAGCATCAAGAGCCCGTACTTCGCCGTGCCCATAGACGTTGTTTTGTCGATTCTTAGGAATAAAATCCTCTGCACATGGTTCATTTGCAAACATGTATGCGCATTGACGGTAAGTCGCAGTTTCTTGCATAATATTTCGAATATCGAAAGGAGAGAGATCTGGATTTGCTTGAAGCATGAGTGCTGCGACACCCGCTGCACCTGGAGTTGCCATCGAAGTTCCAGACATATCCGTGTATTGATCTCCCGTATTGAAGGCGACAGACATGACATTGCTTCCTACGTAGGCGATGTTTGGCTTCACGCGACCTTCTTCAGTCGGCCCTTGACTTGAGTAAACTGCAATCGCAGAATTCTTGTCGAGAGCACCGACAGTAATTGCGTCTTCAGCCGAACCTGGTGTGCCGATTTGAGCAGACACGCCGTTGTTACCAGCTGCGATGAACAATGCAATTCCAGCACGAACCATTTCGTTCGCGTATCGATTTACACTGTCTTCCTCGGAAGAAGTCCATTCAATTGCACCGGGCCCACCTAGACTCATAGAAGCTGCACGTATGTTGTATTCATATCGCTTTTCGACTGTCCACTCCATCCCAGCCATGACNGTTGCGAAACTTCCCGAGCCACCCGCATCAAGCACCTTCACTCCGACGAGAGAAGCTTGTGGAGCCATTCCAATGTGTTCGTATGTTGGAGCACCGGTTCCAGCGGTTGTTCCAGCGCAATGGGAACCATGCCCCTGATCGTCATAAGCAAATACTTCGGTTCCGTTTGTCAAAGAAGGATTGTTCACAGGATCGTAGAATCCAATGACCTTTGGATCGTTGGTGGATGGATCATCATCGTGGTCATCGAGGCTGGAGTGATTTCCATCAATCCCAGTATCGATAATAGCAACTGTGCTGCCTGCACCGTCATATCCTGTATCTTGCCAGACTGTATCGACGCCGTGAAGAACTGCTGCGTCTCCGTTTGTAACTTCAAGAATTCCATCGAGTTCAAGCATGACAACTCCTGGAAGTCGAGATGCTGTGAGAATATCACCAACAGGCACTCTGCCTGCCAGAGCATCAATTCCTTCAAGAGTCCATTGATGTTGGTAATTCACCTGTTCTACGAGCATCTGAATCTCTTCATCACCGGGTGTATGGTCAAAATCGATAATCAGTGGAAGTGTTTTTTCTGCATCAAGGAAAAATGGGTTCTTTTGGTGGACCTCGATCATATCCCCAATTCCGTTTCCATCCCTATCCACAGTAGTTTCAACCCACCAGCCCTCTTCTTGCGGCTCAGCACCTGTATTTTCAACAGATACAGTCGCAAGCACTGTAGGTAGTACAAACATGGTCATGCAGGCTAAAATCAACGTGGAACGTGCTCCGCTCTTTCGGCTCATACACATTCCAATCAATTCTATTGTTTGAACTCTTTCAATTGAAGAGTAAGTTTCCATCTCATAATCCTAACTATCACGGTCAATGCAGGGTATATGCTTAATAATTCAATCCAGTATTTCTTCTTGATTAAGATGCCAGCCCCAGTACGTGCTCCTAAGAAAACAATGTTGATTGCAAACGATGCTATTTTTGCAAGTGATGAAGTTCAAACCGCCGCACCAGTCGTTGTTCGACCACCTGGATCGAGCGAATTTGGTCTTTTCTTAGAACGGTTCACTGAAGTGATCATGTTTGGAGTTGCTATGCTTGCAATTTGGATCGGATTACTAAGCATCGCATTTGCAGAAGATGTTGGTGAAGAAAAATTCCTCATCTTGTTCATTGGAGGATTACTCTCATCCGCAGTAGCATTATTCATGGTTGAATTACAGGCCAAAAAGAATGATAATCATCTAATGATTTCGCAAAATTATCTCCTTGGGCTGTCCTTTTTCTTCATGGCAGTTGGGTTGTTATGGGGTGTTCGTTATCTTGCAGGATACCTCACACTCGATCTTATAGTTCCTTCACGATATGAATTATTTGGAACAATAGAGGATGGTGAATTCATTGCAAATGGTAATTTGATCTACGGACAAGCAATTGGTGCCGTGCTCATGTGCTTCGGACATCAACGTATACTGAAGAGGTACAAAGGAGAAACTTCCTTTGGATGGGCTGTAGCAGCTTATATCCCACTTGGCCTTTTACTCGTTGGAGTTGGTACTTGGATTGAATGGGCTGATTATGAGGTCTCTTATCCACTAGGAACTGCAATCGTCGGCCTATCCGGTCTTTCGATGTACACGGCTCTACAATCGAACAAGGCGATTAATTTCGGTGTTGTAAGCGTTGTCTCAGGATTGATTCCAATCGTCTACGAGATTCTCAATGAAAATGCAGGAGACCAAGGAAAAGGTGGTGCTTTGTCACTTCTTGTCTTCATCATCATCATACAGGGGACGCTTGCGAGCAGTGAGAAACTAAAGCGTCAACTTGTAGAGAAAATGTCCTTTATTCTCATCGGTGAAGTGATTATTGCAATGATCATTGCGGAGTTGAATGGCCTCCATCTTATCCTGGGTCCAATCAAATCTACGAGTCCTGCGTGGAGCAGTGAGCTCGTAACAGTATTTACTCTCCCAGTCGCGCTATGGCTTACTCTGCTCTTCTCGTATTTCCCTGCAGCCCAAAAGAATCGAATTCCTGCAATGCCGATTGGTCTTGCTTTCGCNTTGTGGACANTGGANGGANANCAAGCAATTATGCCNTGGTGCNTNGCATTGGTGATGATCTCCTACATGNTNTTCGCAGCAGAAGCAACNCGNAAGTGGGTTGCAAACCTCACAATGTCTGCACTCTCATTCTCNTATCTCTTTGGAGATNNCATTGGAAACGGTATCGAAAACCAGGNAGTAAACGTAANTGTTGCAATCGGNATTGTTGTCATTGCAGAAACTGCCCGTCGNATGGACAAAATATCAATCTGGAGCAATGTGCAATCCGTTATATTCNTTGCACTAAGCAGTACAATTCTTGANTCNCCATATTGGTTTGTTACATGGATCTTTGTTNGCTATCTCCTANCTATGGTATANGAGTCCATGCTTAANGCNCGNANTGGAGATGATANTGAAAAGAGAAATGCTACTCTAGCCCTNCTTACATCNCTTACACTNAGNTCGGGATTACTTGTGTTCGGAAAACTTGACCTTCCCAGTTCATACAGACCAGAAGGTTTGAACGGACTTTCGATTGAATTTATGCTTCTAGGATTCATCGTCTACGCATTATTNAACTCGGTTCGAGATGTTGAACTCGACTTTGGAAGATTACTCGATATTGTTGCAGTTAATGCAGCAGGGAGTTACTTCTATGACNCTGAAACCAATGCTTGGTACCTCAAGGAAGAATCCNCCGTTCCTGCAAAAGAGACNGTTGAAACACGCTCTTATGGCACCATTGCTCGNCCATCGCTTGCATTTGCTCTTCTGGCNATTNCNATNGGAATTAGCACACTTGANCCNGATGTTTTACTCNNTNNAAANTATTACATCATAGGGATTGTANCTTTTNCCAATNTCATTNCTCATNTATGAAGTCTACANNATGGANNTTATTTCNTCTGAAAGTCGAGCNNTTGGCACNCTCATGCTTNTGGTNATNGCTGNAGCATCTATGCCNNTGATGANTGAGNCTCGAATGNACNACACAGATGGNTTATTCAAAGCAGGAATTNTNTGGGATCTTGTCTTCCTCCTNGCCCCAGTAGCAGTACATGNNATCATTACAAAGAGAGGNCTGGATAGAGATGTTCTGAANAGAGGTGCAGACCAAGTTATGCTCGGCGGATTACTCGTCCTAGGAATGTTTGATCAATCCGGAGGTTTGCTCTTCTTGACCATGTATGGTCTCGTCGCATTGACTGCATTCAAGTATCGACATCACGTTGTATCATGTATTGCCCCTATCGCATTCATCTCAATGTTTTGGCTCGAGGACCATGGCTTAGCGCATCATCTTCTTGATGGAGTTTTANNCAATATTGAACAATCAACTGAGCCAGACGTNCTGTGGTTTAGCGAAGTGACTGGATTAATNGTAGGAGCCCACATGATGCTCATCTTGTGTGCAAGTATCTATGACATCCGAGAGAGNATCGTTACCGATGAGGCTATCGAAAACCCATACCCGTGGATTATTCCAGCGGTATGGTTCCTCTTTTCGATTGCTGCAGTCTTACCTACTGCGTCCTGGCTTCCACTCATTGCCGTCATTTTCGGAATCACCAATTCATGGATCCGTGGAGATTTAGCGCTCATGCCGATGTTAAGCGTAGCACTCATCTTCTCTTTCCTTATCGGATTCTCGGATGGACTTTCAGATTTCGATGACTATGTATTCGGAANNTCTATGCTCTGGTCTGGNATTGTNATCTTTGGATTGTGGCTCTCAGAACANCGAGGNATCTTACGGATGAATGTCAAGGAAGGTTCCAAATCCTCTGAAATGGACCTTCCTCTCGAAGCACAACTTCGGTTTTTAGCAATGGCATCACTTCTCCTTTCCTTCAACGTGTTTGGCGGCATAGGAATGATTGCTGCAAGCGCATGGGCAACCCAGGATGCTTTCCAGAAAGGAAACAAAATCTCAATCCTCTTCCTTCCATTACTCCATGGCTTAACCGTCGGAAATGAACTCTCAACCTTTGACATCGCTGATGAGNNTATGCGAAACATTATGGTTGGTTCTGTGTTCTTTATCGAAGGCTTAGTGCTCATCGTTTATTCGTCGAAGACCGATCAGATTTATGATTCGAAAATGTTTGACTGGGGAGATGATGATGAATTCTTCAGNTTTGTAGAATATATGGGCTTTGCAGGTGTCGCATCAGCCCTTACAGGTATTCTTTATGGACTTGGAGAAAATCAAACTGAACTNGCTCTCTTCATTACAACGGTATTACTAACTGGGCTTGCGATTACAGGCTTTGACTCAAAGCATTCACATGTTCGATGGAGAAGAGCATTGGGTGTCTACGGTTCAATGATTACCTTGATCATCTTGTACAATGAAATTGACGACCCTATCTTTGGACCTCTCACCATTGTCATGATGGGATTATTGGCACTTGGATATGCATTCATCTACCAACAAAGAAGACATACATTCGATGTACGTGATACAGAAGAAGTACACGAATTGAATACGTGGATTGAGGAAGCNGTGGTCACTCCTAAAAAGGGATTAATGGCGAAAGTTGAGGATNCTGATGANTCTGAAGTTGTCGANGTTATAGAAACGGTCGAGGAAGCTGCTGAAGAAGTCGTAGAGAAGGTTGCAAAGGCAGTTCCTGTTCCAAAACCAGTTAAGGCTGATCCAATGAGGACTCCATTGAAGACTCCGAAGAGGAAAAATGAAGGCTATATCGAAACACTCCAATCATTCGATGTTCGAATGCCTCCTNAAGCGATTGAACAGATCAAGCGCACAATTGAGATGACTCCTCACGAAGGATTCAATCCAGTTGTTCGAGTCAATAGCATCGGGCAAATCGTTCTTGACTTTGAGCCGAAGTGATTACTCTTCTCGGAAGACTGTTGCATACGGGACGTATGATTCCGTCTCGCTAACAGTTGTTGGGTAAACACCCCAGTATGCTTCACGCATCTGCTGATTTGCATCCATGCAAAGAACGACATCGCTTGGCCTGTTATCCATTTGTTGAGTGCCATTAAGATGCTTGATGATCAAATCGATATTTGAGAGATTGACGACACCCCAGCCAACTTGAGTGCATGGAGCGACAGGTGAAATNGGCATAGTNCCNGANGTAGGNTCCCATGTTGTAAACGTNGGATACCANGCNGANATNTTCAANGCATGACGNATTTCTGANTTTCTCATTGTAAAAGANGANTCATCAGAAGAAGTCCCNTTGACNAGATAACCTCCACGTTCAGCAGAAGCNCCCGAGCCCCAATCTCCNAATTCATCTCGGAGTTGATGGAGAACAAACGAAAGAATCCCAGCAGTGCGTGGTGTAGCAAAGGAAGTCCCGGACGTCTCATGATAGCCATCAGTATCGTCGTGATTCGGCAGGACTTGTGTCCAATCAGCAGCAATATCAGGATANGAACCNCTCATNGTTTCNTTNTGGTCATCNCCTTCCTCTGCGTATCCAGAGATTCCAATAGACCAAGGAGGCCCTGCTGTAGCATCTTGGATGGCTGGAGAAGGTGTATTATCTGCAGCGCCTGTNTGGATTTTGTTTTGAACAACAACTGCCTCATAGGTTGCAGTTTCGATTCCAGGAACAGGGAGTGAACCAATGGCACCAAACGANGTGGAAATAATATCAACAAGCGGTTGATTTGCTGCTGCAAGGACTGCCTCGGTGGAAAATCCTTCAACAAAGAAAATGACTGCATCTGGATTTGCATCCAGAACCGCCCCTGTCACGGCTGTTCCATGCCCATCTTCAGGATCATCCAAAATGTGGATATTTGTTCCACCATCAGGGGANGTTCCAATGATTTTAGTGCCATAAAAATAGACGATATCACTGGTGGTAATGNCNTCCCAGCAGGTTTCTCTGTCTGCTTCATACCGTTCTTGCCAACTTCCCTCAAATGTGATACCACAGGTCATTGTTACACCCAACTGTTCCAAAAGCCAGTTTGGATAGATCTCATCGGTNCGAAAGTGGTCGTGATAGACGTTTATGCCCGTATCAATCGGTGCTACTACGGAATAGTGACGCCAATCGGTGGATGTGTTTTGCTCAACAATCACAGGACTTGAACTCGAATCTGCAGTAAATTCATGAGCGATATATGCAAAGAATATCACACTGAAAATTAGAGCAGTAAGGCCAAAAGCAATTGGTTTCCTAGGCATTGGAATCACTTCCAAGAGCACCGCATCAAGAACATCGGAGGCATCCGCCATACCGTGTCGTGGCATGGGTGTATGAAGAACTCTGCGCCGACTTCAAATGCTCTGGCTTGTTGGCTACATCATGGAGAATAGAGATGACCGNATGGTCTGGATTGATTTGGAGATGACGGGTTTAGACATCTCTAAAGAGAAAATCATAGAGATTGCTACGGTCATTACAGATGGTGAATTGAACATCATCGCAGAAGGTCCCAACCTAGCAGTTTCAGTCGAAGAGACGCTTTTGGAAGGAATGGATGAATGGAATACTCGACATCATAATCGAAGTGGTTTNGTTGAGCGTGTTCGCAATAACTCGGTTACAGTGGAAGAAGCAGAACGGCAGACGATGGAATTTCTTCGTGAACATGTGAATGAAAACACAGCCCCACTATGTGGAAATTCAGTTTGGAATGATCGCCTCTTCCTCCAAAAACAAATGCCTGAAATTGTTGAATTCCTTCATTACAGGATGATCGATGTATCAACTGTTAAGGAACTTGGANGGAGATGGTATCCTGAAGTATCACGATTCAACAAGAAAGGAGCACACCTAGCTCTTGATGACATACTCGAATCAATTCAAGAACTTGCATATTTCAGGAAAAGGATTTTCATCTCCCATCAGTAACAAACCCTTTCCATCTTCTCATGTATTCAACAAAGAGAGGGCTTAATTCAGCATCTATTAATTTCTCAGGAGTGAATGGAGGCTTTGCAGGGGCGTAGTCCGTGGAAGCGCTGGAAAGAGGCCAATCTGGGAATGGCAAAGCAACCCGAGCGACACCGACTGCGTCAGCCCCTTCTTCGAGTAAAAAGTGAGCATCATTACCTGTCCATACAGAACCCGTAGAAATAATCGGTATACGNTGATCGATAAACTGTGAGATTTCTTTTGTAAGAGTCAGTCCCGTCGTATGCTCTTCGAATACATCCCAACACGATATATGCAGCCCTTCTATAGATTTAGAAAGTAATGATTCGCAGACAATGAGCGTATCTTCCAGAGTGATTCCTATGTCATCTGAAACAGGTGATAGNCGCACAAGAAGAGAGAACTTCGAAGAGACAATCGCTCGTATTGCGTCAATTATTTTGTTGAGAAATGTCATTCTTTGAAGAACATCTCCTCCAAATTCATCTGTTCTTCTGTTGGTCTTAGCCCCAAGGAATTGGGCGATGAGATAACCNTGAGCACCATGAAGTTCCACCCCATCGAACCCTGCTTCTTCGCATCGTTTTGCAGCCTTAGCAAACGAAGCGATTGTTTCNTTCACTTCATCTAGAGTCATTNGGCGAGAAGTTCCNTGTGAATCTGAGATGAAGTTTTCACTNGCTGAAACCGGTTGTTGTCCTGTAAGCGAAGATGGGCTCCTCATCCCTCCATGGAATAACTGAACAAAACTCTTAGANCCATATCGACGAATTTCATCAGCCAGACGAGAGAGACCAGAAACATGATGATCGCCCCATACCCCCATTTCCCCAGTCCAACCTTGACCAGATTCTTGAACATGGGAAGCTGCTGTCGTAATGATTCCAAACCGCCCTTGGCCCTTCGTTTCAGAAAATTGATTTCATTATCCGAAAGGCAACCATTCTCATGACTCTGTTTATTGGTCATAGCAGCAAGTACTGAACGGTGAGGGATGACCATACCGTTTCGAAGAGTCCAAGACTCATCCATTGATACCATGTTCAGACCTACTTTTCTCGCCATGTTGGTGAATCAACATCGACGCCTTTGTGCAGTGAAAGAATCTCTGCAAGTACTGCAATCGCAATCTCTTCTGGAGAATCTGCTCCAACATTGAGACCAATTGGACATCGAACATCTGAAAGATATGCTTGTTCAATTCCATCATCAATGCAAGCGGATTCAAAGGTTTGCCATTTAGAGCGACTTCCTATCGCACCAATTCGTGGAAATTCGTTACCATCGAGAGAAGATTTACTCGATTGAGCTGTGTGTAAAATCATCTTTAAACGCTCAAGATCCTCTTGATAATCGTGCCCCAGAAGAAGGATATCCGAAAAACGAGACAGACTTTCATGCGTTTCATTTTCAAAGAAATCAACCACGCCCATTGCGTGTAATTCAACTGCATCCGGATACAGTCCCGAATGTGCAAACGCTTCGCGTGTATCTTGAACTGAATAATTCCATCCCGTTAATGGAAGCAGTTTGGAAATAGCTTCTGAGCAATGCCCCCCTCCCATCAAAAGTATGTGTGGCATTGGCATCATCAACTCCAACGCGATGGTTACTTGTCCACCGCAAAGAGAGTCAAGAGGTTGAACTTCATAGCCCTTCGCACCTTTGTTTAACCCGAACGTAACCACCTCAGACGTGGTCGTGGACTGAGTAAGCAACTCTTCACATCGGCTGAGTATCCTCTTTTCCAAACCAGCACCACCAACTGTACCAATCCAGGTGTTGTCTTTTCTCATCGCAAGCCGTGCACCAGATTTACCTGGCACACTACCTTTTGTTGCAACGACTGAAGCGAGAACTACCGATGAGTTGTGTTGTAACTGTTCCAACACCCATCCCAGTACCCTTGCGGTCATATCCATCCGTTGTGATTGATACACATACGGTTTGCCCTTAGAACCAAGGTTCCTTAGCAACAGCATTGAGAAATTCTAAATCTTCGGGAGTATCGATGTTCAGATGCAATGAATCGAAGTCAACCTCAACCGCTTGACAGTTCACAATATCCTTGAGTGGAACATCTCCCTTTGAAAGATAAACTGAACGTATGTCTTCTTCTTCCAAGTAAAGAGGGTGACCCCCTCTTCCAGATGAGACTGGATATGTCGAAATCCCACGATCGACTAACGACTTGATTATGTTCTCATCCCATCCAGGCCGATCAATTGGAACAATGAGAACCCGTTTGGGTAAGGAACCAAGTCGTTCAATCATCGAACGAAGACCGCATCGTATCGATTCTGTACGACCTAAATCTGGAGACGGATTAAGAACGACATTTACGCTTGGACATGCAAGCATAACATCTGCGAGAAGGTCACTGTTCGTCACCGAAGTAATGGATGTCATTCCAGACCGATGAAGCCTATTCACGATATGATGAACCAATGGATGGCCATTGATATCGATCATAGCCTTGTGCTGGCCAAGTCTTCTCGAGAGCCCAGCTGCTAGGACTAACACCTCGATTGCTTTGGCCATGCTCATGCGTAAGCGGCAAGTACATTCAGATTTCTGTTCATAAACAGTCGAAGATTAGAAGTTTCATGCCCTCAGAAGAAAGTACGGATCCATTTGAAAAATCGATGGAATTTCTAAGAGGCATCTGCCAAATGGAACACTTCCATTTGATTGAAACCTTTTCCCAAGGGATGATTCAAGTACGAGTCAAGGGTACTTCAGGGAGACACTACGAAGTAAAAGC
>NHFS02000067.1 GCA_002171315.2 Euryarchaeota archaeon TMED117
TGGCTCCGAATACGCTGAATAGGTGGCTTCATTATGAAGCGACGTGAGAAAGCAGAACGCATTCAACGTATGCTTGAATCATTATATCCCGAAACGCCTGTTCCTCTCGATCATAAGAATTCATTTCAACTCCTTGTTGCTGTTCTTATGAGTGCACAAACGACTGATTTGAAAGTCAATGAGGTGACTCCTGAATTGTTCAAGCAAGGGCCAACTGCCGAGAAAATGGCTACATTAGAGGTTGAACAAATTCAGGCAATGATCAAACAAGTTGGACTTGCTCCTACAAAGGCGAAAAACATCAAACGTTTATCTGAACTCCTGATCGAGCGTCATGATGGTGTAATTCCAAATACCTTCGAAGAACTAGAGGCATTACCAGGAGTTGGTCATAAAACTGCAGGAGTGGTGCTTGCCCAGGCCTTTGGAATACCTGCATTCCCAATTGACACACATATTCACCGACTTGCATCTCGATGGGGTCTATCGAATGGAAGCAATGTTGAGCGAACTGAAAAAGACCTCAAAGCAATATTTCCTAAGCATGCTTGGAATGATTTACATCTACAAATTATCTTCTTTGGAAGGGAATACTGTCCTGCTCGATTCCATGATTTGACAACATGTCCAATCTGTTCATGGGCAGCTACAAAGAAAAGGATTGCAGAAGAAGAAAAGAAAAATCGTACCAAGAGTCGCCGCTCAAAGTGATACGCTTACGTCAAATCCTGAACCAAGAAGTTGAAGCAACATGACTGCTCCAAGAATCAAAAGTGTAATTCTGAGAGCAGGAGTCGTCGTATCTTCGTCATAGGCTTCACGAACAAATGCATATCCGATGAGTGCAACACCGCCACTGCCCAAGAGAGTTGAAATTGTCCCCATCACACGATCGAAGTCATTGTGAGATTCAGTATCTTCAGCGAACTTTTCACCCCATCCTGATTCTGATGTATCATAATCAATTTCGCTCGGAGCGCCACCAAAGTCTGGAAGAGCGCTTACGAGAATAGCGAGAAGGATGAGGATGACGCCGATCATCAAGAATTTATGAAGAGAAAACAAGCCTCCACCCATCATGGCTTGCTGAGGTGGATGATACATATTCGATGAAACGGCAGGTCCAGGTTGAGTGGTTTGCATGTGCTTTCATTTGAGGAGACAGCATATACTCTTTTTGATTAAATACCAAATACAGATGATGCTCCATCAAGTAAGACTGCAGTAATCCAGGAAGTAATTCCAGCAATCCATAGCAGTTGAATCGCTTGACCAGCAGCACTTGTTTTACCTCCACCTCGTAGACGTGTTGCAATAGCAGATACAGCAATAATTTGACCAAGGACAAGGAGTGAAACTATAATTTTGAACATTCGAATGTTGTCATCTACTGAAGATGCATCTTCCATAACGGGAAGAGCAATCCCTGAACCAAAGTCTTGGAGTGCGCCTACATCTGTTTCTGCTAAGCCTGATGCAACTCCTGCAATAGCATCTCCAAGTTGCAATACGATCGAAATGGTCACGTTGAGTGAAGTAACGCTGGCGATAAGAAGCCCAAGAGCTACACCCCACATTGTGTTTGCAGAAAGCGCACGACGACGGCGAAGTGACAAGAGATTTCCAACAGAACGAGACACCATTTCTGCTGTCGATGCTGGCTTACCAGAGGATTGAGCACCTTCGATGTAAATTCGAGTGTAACGGGAGATTACAGCCGAATTGGTGTCCGCATTGAAGTAATCCCATGCTCGGTCTGAATCAATACGGGTCGACAATCGCTTTTCTAGTCGATCAATCGAATAATCAAGCATACCAAAATCAACACCTCGTAATGCCTTGATGGTCGCAGAAGGTTCTGCACTACGAGCCTGGGCAGTACCACCTAGCGCACGGATAAAATCAGGATAGGCAGTGTCCCTTCTCAATACGTTTGTCTCTTCTTTACGAATTAACCAGGCAGGTACAAGAAGAGGGGAAAGTGGTGCTGCGAGCAGAATAAGTCCGTAACGGTCCCATTGGCTGCTTATGACTTCCCATGAACTTGCAACGACATAGATTGTCACAAAAAGTAAGAACAATGAAATCGCTCCTGAAGCGAGTAATGCTCTTCGGAAATTAATTCGGAAAGGTGTTTCAAGTTCATCACGAGCAAAGATCAGATCACGAGGAATGGTTGCTCTAAAAGCCATCATGGCTGCAACTTGAATAATGATGAAAAGGAAGGAAGCAAGAAGAAGGAAACGCAGTCGAGCTGCAACTTCAATTGGCGTATCTTTATCTCCACCCACTTCGAATAAGACGAGATGGATTCCAGCGATAACAAGCCCGAAAAGCCCTGCTGTAACCATTGAAACGTAGATTTCTTGCATTGTATCAACGCTTTCCAGCCTTGTGTCATAGAGAGTGTTGTACTGTTCAGCAACCGTTTCTTGTTCTGAACGCATGAATTCATCAATCGGCTGACCTGCTTCAATCGAAAACGCCATTCTATCGAGGAAATCCGTCCAGAGTGGGCTTGGACTTTGTTGTGCAACAATACGAGCAGCTTCTGGTAAAGATGTGTTCCACTTGTCAACAAGTGTCTCGATACGTTGTACTTCTGATGCTAATTCGCCATAATCTCTCATTTGCTTGAGAATGTCGAAAATAGTCTGAGCACCTACTTCTCCAAGTGAGAGAATTCCCATACGAGTGATGAACATGTGCATTTCACGCTCGATCATGTTCGCTGAACGAGTCACTTCAAGCATCGGGAAAGCAATAGCACCAAGCGATGCCAGGATGGGGAGGAGGAAGAGCAAGAGTATTCCCGAAACTCCAGCAAACAAAGCACCATCAGCAAGTCCACCAGTAAGGAATATGAGAGCCAGTGATGCGATAAGGCCCATTGCAAAGGCGCCGCCAACATACAGAGTCAGGAAACGACTAATCGGCATTTCGAGCCGACGGATGGCAATTTGCCACATCGGCATTCGTTCCATGCTTCTTCATCTCCTCATCGGTCTTTTTGGCTGACCCAACTATCAACAGCCTTGTCGAAGGTTTCCCAACCACTGTTGTAATAAATATTGAGAAGGCCAAATACGTCATCATAATGCGTTAGGTTGCGATCTACCATTCGATCGAGAGCCGATGCCCTTCGCAACATTTCGTCATAGACATCTCGCTTATTTGCAAACCCTGCTTGTGCAGCGATCTTATTTTCAAGAAGGTGAGATTGGAACATACCACGGAAGTAGTGCTTGTCTTTGATAGGGTCCCATTCGAACATACCACGGGTCAAGACACCATCGCTGTGCTTGTTGTATCCGATAACTTCGTCAACACCAGTAATACGGCGAACAAGATTTCCATTTGTTTCAGTAACTTCTTGGAAAATTGCGAAATTAAGGTTGTCGAAGAAACGAATTGGAACATTGATTGGATCCCCAGTGAAACGTTGAATCATCTTTACAATTGAAGATGCGTGGAATGTAGCGATAACAGGGTGCCCGGTTTGCATTGCTTGGAAAGCAGTAGCCCCTTCCACACCACGTATTTCACCGATGATGATGTATCGAGGTCTTGAACGCAATGCTGCTTTGAGTAAATCGAACATTTCAACACTTGAATCTTCATTTTTGGAAGTTCGTGTAACAAGTCGTTGCCAAATCTTGTGGCTGACCTTTACTTCCGGAGTATCTTCCGCAGAGTAAATCTTCACGTTGTGGTCGATAAAAGGAAGAATCGCGTTGAGCGTAGTGGTTTTACCCGAAGCTGTCTCTCCAGAAACCAGAACAGACATTCCGTATTCTAAACACAACCAAATGTATGCTGCTACTTGGGAACTCATTGTGCCCCATTGAATAAGTTGAGTAATAGAAATTGTTTCTTCAGCGAATTTACGGATAGTAAAAGATGGACCCAGCATCGAAACGTCATCAGAGAAAATGATGTTAATACGGGAGCCATCGAGAAGAGCACCGTCGATGATAGGATTGTTATCCGATACAGGACGGCCAATACGCTCTGACATAGAACGTAAATAACGAGCAAGAATATCTCGTTCACGGAAACGAATGTTAGAGGTAACCATTTCGAATACCTTGTGATCCATGTGAATATGTTTCAAACCAACGGAGTGAATATCTTCCAGCATTTCATCTGAAAGGAGGGTCTCAAGAGGCCCGTTTTTGATGAGATCTCGAACAATGATGTATCGTAAACGGTCTCTTTGAGCTTCTGAAACGACGACTCTTTTGTCTTCCAGTCCAATCATTTCCCACATTCGGCCTCTGCGACGAGTTCCAATATTGGCTTCTGAATCGAGGATTGTGTACCTATCGATCATTTGGCCGAGAATTGTTTCAAACTCTGAGTCCGTCGTAAATGTTGGAGCAGTTGGTGCTTCTTGGAGAAGAGTTTCGACCAAATCACGGCGAATGTTTTCCTCTTCTTCATTCAATTGCGGTTCAAGACCAAACCAGAGAACTTGGCCTCCACCATCTTCATCTGCAGGAGGTTCGTAGATGTGGACAAATACTGGTTCTTTTGTGATGTAGATGAGATTCAATGGACGTTGCTTCTTAGCATCTCGATCGAGTGGGCCGTAGTAAATAGGACGGGAACCATATTTGTTCTCGAAATCACGAACCCATTCTGCGACGTGGCTATGGGCTGCCATAACCGAAGCGAGATCACCTCGAGCGAATTTTAAATCCTCATCAGCCATAATCTCACCTCAGCTTACCGCCGTAATATCAACGATGAAGCCCATTCCGGGTTCGACTCTCCATCCTATTGAAGATTGAACAGGACCTGCTGCACGTAAATAACGGGTTACGATGAGTGTTCTTTTCAAATCTCCACCGATAAGGTTGGTTGTTAAATCGATAACGACTTCAGCGCTTGCACGCATAGCATGGAGGAGTTTGTGATCCATTTCGTCACTATCAACGGTGAGCATGATGCTACGGCCGGTCGAAGCGATTCTTCTCAGACGTTGTATGAGATTGAAACGATCTTGATCATTCATATCTGTGGGCATAAGAGCACTTGCTGCATCAATGATGATGATATCTGCTTCGTCAACTGCTTCACTTGATAGGACTTCATCGATTCCAACATTTGGAATTGGTTCAGCCACTGTTCCGAATCGAGAGAAGATCATCAAGTTTCCATTTGTTAATGCGTCTGTGACGCCATAACCAATTGATTCAACTTGCTCAATCCATCCGCGAGTCGTCAGTTCAGTCGTAATAACGAGAACTTTGACATCGTTCTCAAGAAGACCGTGAACCAATCTTTGACTTACAAGTGACTTTCCACCACCGACCCCACCTTGCAGCATCATTATGCTACGGTTTGGTAATCGAAGACCAAGAGAGTCAGCAAGACTGTCAGTCTCAACATCAAATGGGAAACCATCCTCAACTGGCTTAGGTTTCTCAGTCAGCCTCTCAACCATGTAAACGCACCTCCAGAGATATCGTGTCAGTACCACGATAGCCATTGGTAACCTCTGATGAGACGATAACCGTCAAGGAAACATCAGTCCCGTCAGCATATGCCCAAGAAGATGAATTAACTGTAACTTCAACCAAATGTTGAGAATCCCAATCAGTACCAGTAGCGGGGACGATAGCAGTGGTAATCGAAGATGTTACAGTAGATCCATCAACAATAACGACGAGTGTACTCGTATCGAGAAGAGTTGTTCCTGTATTTTGCAGGTAAAACGTCATCTCATCAGGATTGAGGGTGTCATTGTATGCAACCATCATCGGATCGCCTGCAAAACCAAGACTTGTAGCTTGTTCGACTTCCATCGCACGGGTTTGATCCTGTGATGCTTTTGCCATGTCGCCCCATTCATTGATGAGAACAATACTTACAATACCAGAAACCAGCAATGCTGTTGTCAGGAAGATGAAAGAAGATGCTCCGCCGTCTGCCATTTCGTCACCTCATGCTAATGTGTTTACCATTGTCAATCCATTGGATGTCAATGANATTCGGTCGTAAGATGTAGCACCGTCTTCAGCCCATTCGAGTTGAANGGTTTCGCCAGGATACCANTGTGTGGTAGTTCCGCTTGTAACCGAACCGAGATTGGTTGGTTCTACNGCAGTACCGCCATCAAGGAAAAGCCANGCTTCTCGNTTCTTCATGGTCACTGGACCTGTATTCGTNAGGTTACTGTAAATGAAATTCCCAATATCGGAACCGAATGTTGCACCTGNTGAAGCAANTGGTTGGCCTGNTGTATCGACGATAATAGTAGGAGGGGACGAGTAATTCCCGCGATTGGTGATAATCACGTTTTCTATTCCTCCTGCTGCGTCGACTGTGAAGGTTCCTGAGAACCCTCCAGATCCACTTTGTTCAANGAGTGTTCCATCCTGGTATCCGCTNCCATTGGTGGTGATGGTGACGGACAAGACCGCCCCCTCCCATAATGTAGCGTCATCAATTTGGAATGATGGGATTGGTTCNCCGGCNTCTTCNATGACCTCAAGGCTGGTTTCCATCCTGCTGTCAAGACTTTGCACTGCAAGNGCAAAGACCAACATCAGTGATGTTCCAACAATGAGAGCACCGATTCCGACCGAACCACCCATGCATCATTCCTCCGAGTAAGGGGTTTTATTCCTCCACGATTCAACAATCGCAGAGAAAGTCAACAATTTCCTGTGAGACAGATGATCATTCAATGCCGATTCTGCTTCGCCAGGTGCTGCTAGTTGGACGATTGCAAGGACTGAACGTCCTTCAACATCGGTCAACATACCGCTTTGAACTGCTTTTTGAGCAAAACTGACTGCTGCCATGCCGGATAGATTATCCAGCAAGAGGGCTGCAACCATTGCCGCTCCAACACCATCGTTTGCAGCCTGCTCATAGGAGCCCTTTGCAAGGAATGGGTTAGCTGCAAGCGCTTGTGCTTCATACAATTCAACCAAACGTGCTTCATCGGATTGACGCAAACGATCAACACCACTTCCAACAGGGAGTACTTCCCCATCAGCAGTAACGATTGTATCGCCTACGTTTCCGTCAACAGATAGACCATCAGACGATTCAACATCGGATTCTTCAGACGCTTCTGCTCCAGCAGGTGCCGCAATGGATTCCTCCATTTTGTGCTCTACTAAGCGAAGTACGTCCTCAACCATGTCGAGACGACTGCTAATCATTCGTTCTAATCCAGATGTATCAACCTGGGCGTTAACAGGCGCTGCCGGAGCTAGCGTTGCTGCAACACTTGGGACTGATCCTATACTGTTTAGGCGTGCTCGAGTCGGACCGGGTGAAATGGTCCAAGCATCTTCTTCACTCAATTCCCCTTGTTCGGGGAGAGGTACTTGTTCAATGGCCACATTGGCCATGATTTTCAAGCGCTCTTCTGCGAGTTCAGCGTCTGCATCCCGGTCGTTCCCTGCACTGCCACTAAATGGCCATGCCATGGTACAACCTCCTGCGTTGTCATACCCGAAGGTAAGACATTACGCAGGCCGGCTCAGACCACCACTGCACCACGTGAAGCGTCGTTTACCTTCAGAATATCGAAGGTTGAACCGCCACCAACAACGTGAATGTAAAGAGATGCACGGGTGTTGTCATTGAACAGCGAAGTTGGACTGCAATCTTGGTCAACATTGTCGTTGACGTCGATCTCAACTCTGTAAGAGATGCCTGCTTCGACAGTTGTTGCTACTGCTGGAGCAGCACCGTTAGCGTCAAGTGGGATAACCAAACTGGTACCTCCGGCACCTACAGTATCGTCAAATTCGCCTGCTCTTCTGTCAGTGGCTGGAGTTGCGCCAGCACCGCCGTCAGGATCTTCACAGAATACCTGCCAGAGAATGTCTCCTGGAGCGGTATCATCAGATCCAGCCGCTAGACGGAAGTAGACGACGAATGATTCAGTAGGATCATCAACGAATACGTTGAGGATCTGTACTTTACCAGACATTTCGTCAGTTGTATCGTCTCCAGTTGATTGGGCGTTCTGTTGCAACTTCTCTGCAGTCTGAATAATGACCGCAGCAGCTACAGCAGCAACAAGGATAAGTGCGATGAATACAATCATTGCACCAATACCAATTGCAGCTAGGTTATCGTTTTTCATGTTCTTTTCTTGTGTGTTCTTCATATAAAACCCCCTCAAACTCCTCCGCCACCAACAGATGGTGAGCTGCCGTATTGTAATTCCTCGTATGTTGCTCCTCCACCGTCGACGGTGAGGATTAGAATGTTGTCAGTGTTTGCAGTTGGAGCGCATTCATCGATTTCCATTACGAACACATAGGTTGTTCCTGGATTCAATGTAATAGCAGCTGCGCCAGCACCGTCGCCAGTGTGGACTGTTGCACCAGTAAGGTCACCTTGTGCGAAAACAGTATCAGTTCCTGCTGCATTCTCACAAATAACGGTGTACCCTACGTCATCACCTTGGGTTGGTTCAGAACCCGGAGCCAATTCGAATGTCACGAAAAGATCGTGATTCGCAGGGGCTGCGGTTGTTGCCTCGATGATGATGTTGATCAGAGTCACTTTCGTAGACATCTGCTCTTGGGTATCGTCACCACTGGCTTGTGCGTTCTGTTGCAGCTTTTCTGCGGTCTGGATAATGACCGCTG
>NHFS02000064.1:0-915 GCA_002171315.2 Euryarchaeota archaeon TMED117
AAAGGACGCACCAAGTGCATCGATCAGTGGATTCAGTGCTAACGCAGAATACAACGGTGGAATCTCAATGAACTGGGGTACAACTGGTACAATGCTTTCCGATGAGAAGTTCTCAATCAGTGTTTCAAACGATGCAGATTCAGATATCTTTGAAATCGATTTGGCTTCTGACCAATTCATGTACACTTACAGTGACACAGCACACGGCGTATCCTACACTATGGACATCGCAGTTTGTAACAATGATGGCCTATGCAGCACTCCTGTCGGAACTGCGACCGTCGTTGCTGACAAAGAAGTAGATGGTGGAGCCGCAGCAACTGGGGTTACCGTTACTGAAGCCGGTGACAAGTGGACACTCTCTTGGGAAACCACTGGAGATCTAGCAGATGTTGCAGTATGGCACGTTTGCTCTCAGAACCGTGAATCGTTCACAGCTGCAGAAATGCCATCAAACTGTGTGCCAACAGCAGATGCTGATACGCTCACAGCGGATGTGATGATGGGAACAAGCCCTGGTCAATACACAGTTTACTTTGTTGTCGTGCCAGTTGATGCTCTTGGAAACAAAGCATACGCAGCTTCGAACTCAGAATCTGGTGCTGATGCATCTTACTTCAAGGAGAATGCCGGTGGTACCACCGACACAAACTCCACAGATGGAGATGACAAAGAAAGCGGAGAACTTCCAGGCTGGACCTGGGGTGCAATCGGCGGCGTTGTCGTCGTAGCATTCATCGCTGGAGCTTTCATCCTCTCACGAGGCGGAAACGAAGGCGAAGACAAAGACTGGGATTANTGAGGNAACNCNCNGTNATCCACNGTCGNNATCTGTGCACNNNTTGTGTNCAGAAGCCGCCGNGGAGGGCGTTCNGGCGCCCTCNNCGGCCTTTTTTTATTTTGATANCNGNAAGT
>NHFS02000064.1:920-10731 GCA_002171315.2 Euryarchaeota archaeon TMED117
TAGAAGATNNGTTAATNNATCNNNNATTTGTTAAATCNTNAAAACAGAATTAAATAGATTGTTCTTTTTACAAATTGTTTGTACNANTGAGNNGGCNAAATGTTANGCAGTATCCTGTTTAATTTACACTTTGAAACAATTGATTCAAAGATTTTGNACCCCAATTCCTATAAGTAGCGGAGNACGTGGTTGCACTTGCATACAGTCCGTATGGGAGTGAATGACTATGTTGGGAAACAAGAATAATAAAACGAAAACCGCAATTGGTGGAATCGGTNTTGCCGTTCTACTATGTGCTTTGATGGCNTTTATGCCAATGACAAGCCTAGTAGATAACACAACAACCGATACTGTGAGTGTTGCAGAGATCACAAGTGATATTGATGATTTCTTCAAGCTCCCAGCCGCCATCGAACAAACAACCTATGAGTACGACTCTGCCCAGGAATTACTGGGTATGAGACAAGCGAACACAAAGGGCTTCCTCACCGAGGATGGAAAAATAGCACAGCTGACAAGTGATGAAGCAGTGCATTACCTCGCTGACAGTGGCGCTTATGAGGACATTAACCTCAACATCATGGCGACAGCAGATGGATGGGAAGTGAAGGAAAACACCTTCACAACCACATTTGGTGCTGAACTAGCGCAAGGTGTAAGTGTCCAGCCAAATCAGTTCGTTGATCCAATTATTACTGGATTGAATCCTATGCTCATGACAATCGACATTACAGGAACCGCTCCGATGCCATATCAAGCAGCTCCTGCAACTGGCGATGTTGAAGTTGGCGGTAACGTTATTCGATACCCTCTTGCAGAAGGATTCGCTATTGACTACTCGGTTGAGACCAACCAAGTCAAGCAAAACCTCATCATCGAAGAACGCCCAGTTCTTGACGAAGTGGCAGCATACTTCGGTATGACTGAAACAATTCGTCTACCAATGGGCTACGGTCTATACTTAGACGGTGTTCCTCTCGGTGAAGAAATCACAACAACACAAGGAGAACTTGAAATCCGTTCAACCGATACTGGAGAACTATTGGCCACCATCCCTGAGCCTGTCGTTCTCGATGACGGTTCTGGAACAGACGTAGAGCCTTACATCGGTACTTATTTCGTACAGGTATACGGTCCTATGGTTCTCTTGACCACAGCAGTTGACTCTGACTGGCTTATGTCTGAGGATCGAGTGTTCCCACTCGCCCTCGACCCAACCATCAAGGTCACAAGTGGTAACCGTGGATACTGTTACGTCTACTACGGATACTGTTACAACAACACATATGGTTACCTCTACAGATACTACTCTTCCTACTATTACGTGCCATGGCACAAGTACACCTTCACATCGGCTTCCGCCCTACCATCAGGTGCTACAGTCGAAGAAGTAAACTGGAAGCAATACGTCAACTACGGATATGGAAGTTCTTCAAGCACAGCCATTACTTCGAGAGTACTGGAATCTTGTGGAACTGACGCTCGATACAATTACGGTATCACGTCGGCAACATGTTCAGGTTCGATTTCCAGTAACCTTCTGTCTGGATCCAACTCCAACGTTAACGAGCGAAAATTGATTTCTTCAATTGGTAACTCTGCAGCTACTGGAACATACTCCCAGGGAACTGGTTGGAAGACCGCAGAAATCTGTGACAACTCGAACTCCGCAGGAACTGCTTGTTCCTCGAGTACTGGTTCTCACAACTACATCATCAACGCTCAATCCAACTCAGGAACAGTTGGAATGGGTGCTGATATGACTTCAAGCATATACGTATACACCCGCTCGTACAACTCCGGAGGTTCTAACAGTTACCTCGAAGTTATCTACTCTGGTGGATCAGACTCGGATGCCCCAACCTCCAGTCACGTTCCTTACAGCGGTTTGACGACATATGTCGAAGGAAAGAGAACTTTCTTCACAACACTAACAGACCTGTCTGGTATTGATACAACATCAACAAACGGTGTGACAATGTCTTACAGTGTCAACAACGGTTCATGGACCTCTGTTAGCGCTACAACAATTCAATCCTGCAGCACAACTGCTAGTGAATGCCGATTTAAGGCGTCCACTCCTGACCTAAGTGCAGGCGACTATGTTGAGTACTACTGGAAGTTCCAAGATCTAAACTCAGCTGGTGGAGCTAACCTTGGATACGATCCAGCGCCACCTGCAAGTAACACAGCACCTGCGACATGGGTAGAGAGCAACGCTCACTACTTCTTCGTAGATGACATCGTCAATGCTGGAAATGCAAAGAAGTTCACTGTTTTGACAACTGATGTCCACTCGGGAAGTTACTACTCTCCGCAAGGATATCACGACAGACAGATGACCTATTACGACCACTCTGATGAATATCTCTACGAGTGGGATGTCTCGAACTGTGGTACTGGTAGTTACTCATGTTTCTACGCATCCTCTTACTACTTCTACTCCCAGTGGAAGTTGCAGTGGACCACAACACCAAGTGGTGGATACAACGGATACGGTGGAACACAATCTGGTTTGGATGACCTCCACCAAGCTGACGGCGGATACCTCGCTATCAGCGCAAAGAATGGACCTCAGATGAACCTCATCTTCCACTATGACGCAGGCGACAACGCATGGGGTATGGTCGGAATTGGTGACTCTACACCAGAGATCGAAACCGGCGCACTCGCTGGTGGAAGTCAAGCATCCTCCGTATCTACCTACGGATACACAGCTGCTTACAACGTCCCAATCCCAGGTGACATTACCGGAACATTCGGTAAGATCACATGGAACGGTACTGGATACAGCACATCGAAGGCTAACTGGCTCTGTGTTGGAACAAACGGTTTCTATTACTTCTACCGTTCAAGTTCATCCAATGCTCGATGTAACACTGGTTACTATTACGCATACCAAACCTCTTCCTACAAGTGGTCTGGAGTTGCTCTAAGTGCTGGATACTACGGACGAATGGCTTCCTCTGGATCCATTACCTACAAGGTTGGAAAGGTCGCACCTACGCCAGATACAATGGCTCCGGATATGGACCACTCAGTCTTGCGTGACTCGCACAGTAAGAGCCGTACCTTCACATACACAATCGCTGATGATGGAGATCCACCATCAGGATTGAATGTCAATCAGACTATTAACGAAGGTCCAACGTTGCATTATTCCATCAACAATGGTAGCACAACCTCAGTACTCTTATCTCCAGTAGGTAAGACACGTTCTGAATGTGCTGCATCTACATGTGATTGGAGTGCTACACTCAACACACTCGAACGTGGAGATTATGTTTCATACTACGCTACAGCAGTCGATGAATCAACTGTTTCATCCGGTGTAAACACTGAAACAACCTCAACGAACAACTTCGAAGTTGGCGATCCGAACATGATGCTTATCGTTGAATGGAGAGATATGGGTTACAACACAAACTATCTTTGTGATTACCAAGTCATCTTCTATGACGTAACAAACGAAATCGAGTTTAAGTACGATTCAGGTTGTGCAGCATACTACGATTACGCTACTGTTGGATACATGGACCACACCCGTACGAAGGGTGACACCATGCGAAACCCTGGTGGCGGATACATGGCTGGTAACAACCCGCATACATCCAACTTCAGAATTTCAACCGATGGTAACGATCACGGATACGAAGCATTCTCGACTGGCATCAAGTCGGTTACGAACGCTGCTCAAGTTATCTCAGGAAGCTCCGGCGGTACACCAACTGGTTACTACTGTTCCTACAGTTACTACTGGAACCAATACAAGACCGGATGTAACGCTAACATCGATTTGCCTTCAGGATTTACATTCGATTATTTCCAGAAGTCTTTCGATGGTGATGACAGCGACGACCGACTTCGTATCGGACGTAACGGTTACCTCTACATGATTGACAACGGTGCTACATCCCTTGAACGTGGTATTACCACATGGGGTAGTAACATGCCTGCTCTACCTTACTCCAGCAACTCTGCTGCACGTGCAGGTACTATTGCACCTTGGTGGGGCTATTACAGCAGTTACTACTGCTATGATAACACAGCATACGATTGTGGTGTCTACGTACGTACAATGCCATTCGAAGGAAAGGGTACAGACGTCGACAATGATCTTGACTGTTCAGGAAACAATGTAGAATGTATCTGGGACAATGAAGGTTCACCTTACCGAATCAGTCCTAGCAGCGACTATCTATCTGTCTCTGGTGGAGATCTAACAATCCAACCAGGAACAATTATTCAAGTTGAACAAGGAAAGGGTATTTCCATCGATGGTGCTTGTGACTCAGTCAAGGCCATTGGAAACTCCACCGACCGTATCCTCTTCGAGGGTGCTGCTGGTGCAGAGTGGAAGGGTCTCTCCTTCACAGATGATTGTACCACAACTGCTGGAACCGATGACCGACACGTATTCAGTTACGTTGACTTCAAGAACACCAGTACAGCTGCAATCACTGCAGGATCTCGACACCAAGACTACAACGCATACTGTGCAGACAGCAACGGTGGTACTCGACCATGTTACTCCAACTCAAACGTTGGTAACTTCACACTAAGTCAAGTCACTTTCACCAACGTTGAAACTGCAATCAGTCACGGCAGTGGTCAAGGAACTGCAATTACGATGATGGACTTCGCTATCAGTGGAGCTGACAAGGCTTGTGTTAACTTGCCAAGCAGCGCAAACGCTATGCTCATGGAAGGAACAATGTCGAATTGTAACTCTGACGGCGAATCATGGGGCGGCGCTATCGTCAACTATCCAGGTTCGACTGGTGGAATGCTCCATGTTGAGAACGTAACCATTGAAAATGCATACAAGAACCTCATCGATACTGATCTACAACATGTAACCATCTCCAACGTAAGTGCTACTTTCACATCAAGTGGAGCTGCACAAACTGGAGTTGCATTGGATTCAGCCTTTGGAACATCAAGTGATGTGAACATCTTCAACTTTGATGCACCAGGATACTCGAGTGTCACAATTAACGCACTTGGTTCAATCAACATGACTGAAGTCGATGTAGGAACTGCTTCACTAGCTATCGTCCCTGGTGGCTCTTCAAGCACAGCGAATGGACCATCTGGAGATTCCGCTATCTTTTATGATGTTGAAGCAGGTGATATGTCATTGACTCGAATTCAACCTTCGATCTTCAATGATGTAACTGCAGGACATATCGACATCTCTGGTAACGCTATCTCCACTGATGTCATGACAGTAACAAACCTCGACTCAGGTCGATTCGGTGTTGCTGGATGTGGCTGGAAGATTGATGTAACAACCATTGATTCAGACAGAGTTTACAGCAGTTGTTCAAGCAGTGCTGCACCAAACAACTTCGTTGTTGATGGCGGTACCCTTGCTCACACATCAAGCACAGACCACGCTCTGTATGCTCGTAACTCTAAGATGACAGTCGGTGGCGTAGATATCACAAGTTCAAACGCTGGTAGCGGTGTTTACCTTGCTTATGCAAGTTCAAACGCTGAAATCCGTTTGATCGATGTTACTCAGAACACCGACGATTGTGCAGACTCCAATGGAGCCACAACAGATTGTGATGTTTACACATCTTCATCTGCATTGATTTACTACGGTGGTACTGCAACTCTGCGTGCTTTCAGACTAGAAGCTGTTAACTCAGTTATTCAGGAAGTTAACAAGAGCGGTCACGTCGTCAGTGCAAGTGTCGTAACTTCAGCAGGAGCCGAACTCTTTGAAGTCGGATCTCACATTACTGATTCAAACGGTGAAGCTACTGTTTGGGTCATCACTGGAGACAGTGCTGGAAACACATATTCTGACCACAACCTCCGAGCATTCGGACCTGCTGGACAGAACGAGACACTTTCGTCCGATACCTGGTACCAAAGCGATCTAACCAGTGGTTTCACCATTGGCAGTTCATATGCTCTACTTCTCGAGCCAGCGCCTGTTGATTTCAATGGAACCAACATGGACTGTGCTTGGTTGGCTGCATGGACTGACGCTGACACAGGCGCAGGATTGCCGACAAACGGAGTCACGACTGCAGGACACACAATCTATGAATTCGATGGAACGCCGATGACATTAACAGAAGACCTCAACCTTGACGGATGTGTAATCCGTCTCATGGGTGCTGTTCTGAATGTTAAGTCAACTGCTACGAGCACACCAGTTCTCACTCTATCGAACGGTGGTAAACTCGTTGTTGGAACATCTTCAGTCGCTACTGGTTCATTGAAGGCTGTATCAGCAACATACCCTCTCAACATAGATATCCAGGACGGAACCCTTGAAATCGACGGCGGAATTGTCCGTGACGTTGCTCAAGATGCTACAACTGGATCTGCTCTCTACGTCGGAGACGGTGCTACACTGATTATGAAGAACTCAGGAACTGTTTACGGATCCTCTGCAACTTCAACTGAGATGGCTACTGTCAAGATTGACGGTGGTTCAGCAGACCTCGACTCTTCAAGCATTATCAACGTTGGAAACACTGGTACTGCTCTTTGGGTTGAACAAGCTGGCGGTTCGTTCAGCAACATCGCTGTATCAAACGCTGCGGTTGGTATCCAATCGTACAACGGTGCTCCTCAAATTGATGGATTCACATCAACTGACAACACTGTTGGTGTCGATGTATTCGGAGGAATGAGTCTTCCAACCATTTACCGTTCTACTTCATTGTCAGGACAATCAAATGGATGGACAACATACGCTGTTGACCTCTCAACATTCATCGGTTCAGATTACCTACAAGTTGGTGCAAACTCCATCTATGGTGGAGGAAACGCTCACCCAACATACAACTATGCTTCGAGTAAGTACTACATGATCACTGACCGATGGAACATCGAAATTACATACGACGATGGAAGCGGTGAAGTTTCTGAAAACATTACCACGCCTGACAAGATGGGATATTACCCATACGGTGCAGACGATCCTAAATCCGGAAATGGTGCTGACACATACGCTGGCGGTGAAGGTGGAGTTGCTTCATGGCACTGTAACTACTATGGATACAGCTACGGACCATCTGCTACAAGCAGTTTTGATGGTTACATGTACTATCTATGGAGATACTGGCCTCAAGGACCTCAGTCCTTCCCATCCTACCCAGCATACTATTACTATCCTGACGAATTCGGATTCCGATGGTCAGAAATTGATGCTGATACAACACCAAACAGCGGATATTACCCATACCACTACTGGGGTTACTACTACACCTCATACCATGGTGGACAAGGTGCATTCAAGCCTGTTGAAGGATACGTTGGTGGATCATACAACGTCTGTCTCGATTATGCATACTCATATTACATGAATCCTGGACAAGGCGCTCGTATGTCTTTCCCAGTTGTTGATATCTCAGACAGTTCAATCTCTAAGGTTACAATGTATGTCGATGTCTTGCACAACCGTGCAGACAACTATCAAGACCGATTGGACATCGTCGCTCGTGCAGGTAACGATCCTAGTGATCTAGGTGATTACCTCCGTGACAGTGGTACTGCTTCATTCAAGAATGGGGCTATCACCGGAGCAGACAACGGTATCGAAATCGGTGGCAACTTTGCTGCAGGTACTTTCGAAAGCATCGACATTACTTCACCAACCGATTCAGGTATCGAAGTAACTGGTGCAGTAACTGCTGCAATGGATGACATCGACGTTGATGGCGGAGATTACGGAATGCTCGTATCTTCATCAGGGTCTGGATCAATTGACCTAAGCAACATCGACTTTGACTCCCAGAATACCGCAGGTATCTACTACGTCAAGAACTTCGGTGGCGAACTTACTGGTTCAATCACAAACAGCGCTGGTGCAGCTTACAAATACGGTCCTTTGACATCAAAGAACGTTGTATTTGACGGCATTACAGTTTCTGGTAATGACATCGGTCTAGAGACAGCAGGTTCACAAGAATTTACTATCACGGACTCGACATTTGCGAGTACGACAAACGACATCAAGATTACTGGTTCCAGTAAGGTTGATTTCATTGAAGGAACAATCGATACAACATCAGTAACAGTAACTGGAACTGGTGACTTCGAACGAATGCGAGAATTGGAAATGACAATTAGCGCAGACGGATCAGGTGTTGATGATACCAACGTTGTACTCATGAACGCTGATAAGAAGATTACAGGAACAGGTACAACTGATTCTAACGGTGTTGCTTCTGGAGTTAATTTCAGAACTGTCCGTGTTGATTCATCTGGTTCTACTAGTGATAACCTGAACGGATACCAAGCTGCTACAGTCGCAATGATTGACTACACCTCCTCTAAGGGTGACTTCAGATACGCATTTGAAGCAATCAGTTTGAGTGATGCTAGCGGTAACTCCGGAACCATTGACCTAACAGATCGTATTGAGGCTCGTGTATGTTACACATACTCCAGTGCTTCCTACGTCATGGTCGCTGGCTGCAGTGGAAGCCGATATCTCGGTACTGGTTCTTCAAGAACTCTCACTGACGGAGATGGCGGTTCCTACAAGGAATATGGATACTATGGTGCAACTCCTGAAGATATGTCTGGAAAGACGATTATGATGGACGTTCCTTTCATGTACTTCGATAACAATGAAGAGCACAATTGGAACAACACCAAGGTTCTCGTCACAGGTTCTTACTCCTTCGGCGACACACAACGCTGGTATGCTCAGTCGGGTACAGCTGCTCCTGAGTTGTATCTCCACGGTTCTGAAGTCTACGGTCTTGCAGTAAACCCAACAACTGGTCAACAAACTGGTGTTGAAATCGGTTACTTGTACCAAGCCATGGACATTTCAATCAAGAATACAACATTGAACCCAGTCGCATCCGTTGCAAGCGGTATGGCGTACTGTTCCTCTTGGAACAACAATGATTGTGTCTCTGACTGGTTGCGAATGGAGAACGTATCATTGACGCATTACAAGGGTTACACTCCATTGAACAACGCTATCTCGACTACGGATATCTGTGTTCGACTCTATGGATCTGATAATTCTTACATTGTAAACAGCACTTTCGCTGACTGTGGAGCAGGAATCATGTTCCAGAGATCTGGATATTCCTACACACACAATGTTAACCAATATGGTGCTGACAATGCTACTATTGAAGGAAACACCTTCGTAGATGGCGGAGAAATTGCGGATGTTTGGTTCTATACGAGCTCTTTCGCTGATGATGCCATTGTTAAAGATAACAGCTTCAGCAGTTCAACCTCAAAGTACGGTGTTCGATCATACGACACATCAACAAAGCGTTTGACAGTAATTGACAACACATTCGATGGCCCTCAAACAGCTATTCAGTTGATCAATACCAACGGATACCTTGTTGATAACAACGACATTACAGGTGTACAAGATTCAACTAAGCCTGGTATTACAGTCAATGGCGGCTACGGTGATATATCAAACAACACATTGCTTGATGCAGACGGTGGAATCAGAATCGATTCTGCTGAAGCACCACCTGCACCTTCGACATCACTGTGCACAATCGCCTCGAACGCTTACAGATCACAAGCGTCCTGTACCTTCACAATACCTAGTGGTGCTACAGCGTACGTCGACCTTGATTCTGACAGTTGGGGTGGAGAAATTGGTCTTGAAATTACCAAGCCTGACGGTACAAAGGATACATGGGCTGCTGGTTCATTCAGTTCCAATACTGCCTATGCTCGTTTGACTTCTTACAGCNNNGCTGGATCAATACACNCTNNAGGTNACTGANACNTGGGGNGANGGTGGAGCNAACATCGCNGTNTACTACGGTACNNNTACNGGTGGATACNNNGGNCC
>NHFS02000064.1:10736-19280 GCA_002171315.2 Euryarchaeota archaeon TMED117
TTGAGAACAACACAATNGGACTCAGTCCTGGTCGTGTTGCTCCTAACGCANTNGGNNTNGATCTNGTNGACTGTANCTCTGTNACNATNCAGAGCCAANTGAACACNATNAACATGGGNGACAACGCTGTNGTNACCGATGGCTGNGACATCAGTGATGTCGATTCCAACATTGTTGGAACCGGTATTTCTGGCAGTATTGGTATGTCTTCTCTTAACTCAGGAGATGACATTACACTCTCTGGAACAGACATCAGNGGTTATGCATACGGTATCTCTATCGATTCCGCAANCCTAACCATGNCAGNTTCTGCATCCGTTGCAGGAAGTGACGCAGGTGTCTACGCAGACAGTTCAACTGTAACCGCAATCGGCGCTTCAGTCGATGGTGGAACNACAGGAACTGGACTACACATGGTCGATGGTGACTANTCATGGATNTATCCACTTNACGCTGCAGGAGACGTTGGTGTCTATGCAGAGAACACCGAGTTCCGATGGGACGGCGGTNTCTCTACTGCAACAACAGCACTCCACGCAGTTGANTCTGTAGGATCTGTTGAGAACCTNACATGGTCTGCTTCAACAACGCAAATCAATGCAGGATCGAACGCATATGTTACCAGTATNGGTAACACNCTCGATTCNACTGCGATTAGCATCGTTGCATCNGCAACCATTGATGAAGCNAACTTGTTCAGTCTNGATGCAACTCACCTACAAGGTGCTGCATCTGCTGTTGGTATGTCTCTTCTATCAACTGATGGAACTCGTGCTGCNTACGTATCACCTGCTTTCCAGCCTGACATNATGGCTGTTGACGGTGACGACTCTGATTGGATTGGTGGAACTCCANTGAATCCTTCTGACGACGCTATGCCAGGTANNGTTTCTGGAGATGGAACNAACGANCTGCTNGTAACTTACAGCGAAGGTGACGCACTCTACATCGGTATGACCGGTGAAGATCTTGCAACCAACGACCTGTTGATTTACCTCGACGTTGTTGCTGGTGGTTCAAACACTGGTTACAACCTGAACGCAGCTCACACNTTGCCATTCCAAGCAGATTATCTGTTCTGGGCAACAAGTGANACCAACATGGATCTGTACTCNAACGGATTCCTTGGCTGGGGAACAAGTTCAGTTTCAACAGACGCTGTAGATGCTGATTTGGGAACAACAACTGCTGGTTTCTTCGAAATCGCAATNCCATTCAGCCGTCTTGGCGGTACTCCTGATGCAGTAAACATCGTTGCTATCATGCAAGATGGATCGGCGAACATCCAAAACGTTCACCCATCACACACTGTAACAACTGGTGCTCAATCTCTAAGTGAATACATCTCAATCGAGACAACTCACGAAGATCTTGAAACNGGAAGCATTAGCGATGAAGTATTGGTATACCGAACCTACAAGGGTTCAACCACTGCTGGCGCTGCTAAGGATTACGATGTCATGATTAAGACACAAGCTGATTGTGCATACGACTGGGCTACAATTGATGCTGTTTCAATGGCTACAAACCAAGAATTGACAGTAGACATCAAGCGTGCATGTCCAGAAATCCAAGCAACACTTGCTGATGATGCAGTTGACGAAGACAGCGGTGTTTACACCATGTCCTTGACAAACCTTGCAGACGACGTACAAGACGATGAAGCTACATTNGATTGGACCGTTACTGAAGGAACAACTGTCGCTCACAGCAACNTATTGGTTGACTGGAACAAGAACGGACACACAGTCTCAATCACGCCTNTNGATGACCAGTTCGGTACCATCGAATTCGAGTTTGTTGTAACAGACAGCAACGGATTGACCGATACCAAGAACATGACTTTGACGGTTAACAACATCAACGACAAGCCGGTTATCTGTAACACAGAGCGTATCGANTGTATGCCAGTCTTCGTAGATGACGGATCTTACACGAACATCGTTCCTGAAGGATTCGGCAGCGTCTCCAAGTTCCTTGGAGATATCTCCAATGCTAGTAAGTCGTACATCCGAGATATGGACAACGAGCAAAGCCCGANCCGNCAAGTATACACATGGGGTGCATCCGTACCTTCTGACTGTATNGCTTTCAGNGTCNNAGTTNTTGCTAACGAACTAACAATGACNGAAAACANTGNNAACGAACTCGGTGGAACATGTCCNGTNACACTCACCTTGAGTGATGACGGTGCAGAGAACACAGAAGCAGACNNNGTNGTTGTTGACTTCTCAGTNAGCCCTGTTAACGATGCTCCAGTTGTTCTCGACTGGGACGTAACCACAGGCGCTGTTGTAACATCAGCTAACGGATCTACACCAGTTGCTCCTTGGTCCATCTCCCTNATGGAAGATGACACAAGTGTTCAGAACCTGACCTACGACTTGTCTGCAGTCAAGTATGACATCGATCATAATGCTGCTGACTTGACATGGACTGTTGAACCAACTGACCAATGTACATACCAGAACTACTTCACAGCAACNATCCAGGACGACAACCTCGTCTTCGAACTGATTCCNGATGCAACAACCAATGCTAACGCATGGGAAATTGATTACTTGAACGATAACGGTATNCACCAAATCGGACCAAGCGGTTCTGACTTCTGTCAAATCCGTCTTGTNCTGAAGGATACTGCTACTGCACCAAGTTACGTACCTAACTACGATCCATCAGTAATGCCAATTGCCAGTTACACCCAAGGTGTAGCAACTCAGGAAATTGGTGTTCGTGTTGAAAACGTTCGTGAANTGGTTGGAGANTACTACTTCGACGATGCAATCGGCTTCGACTTCCTNGGAATCAACAACGTTCTCTCAGGTACATACGTACCTGTTGAGGTCACAATTGGTGCTGGTGGAGACGTTGGACCGTTCACATACGANCACATGTTGGCTGTAACATTCCANACAGATGGTGGNCATGGTGAAGCAGAGAATGTCAGATACTATCCAGTACCTGCATANGGAGAGACAATGNTTGTNCAAGAGTACGTATACATCGTTAACTCATCTGGACAAATCTATGTTGAAATGGATGTTCTAACCTGTTTGGATGCAGAATGTGACTTGAGCAAGGCTCCTGCTGACCGATTCCAGACCGACGATCCTAAGTCCCACAGAGCGAACTCTGGTGGACAACAAGGTGACGATTGGTCCAAGCCTGGTCAATATGGTAGCGATGCAACCAAGACATCNGAACGCCGTCCTCTCCTNGAAGACAGCGATTGGTGTAACAACGTGATGTACTCTACAGAGACTGCACCTGTTTGTAACCATGCTAACCAACCTGCAAGCAACTTCCTTGCAGCAAACAACACAGANCGTATACCAAGCGTTGTATCGCTCGGTGGNGGACTNGGATCTGTTCCATCGTTTGCTCCAAGNCTCGTTGTAGTCGCACTAGCTGGATTCTTTGTCACAGCACTTGCTATGTCAAGCCGCAGAGATGAAGAAGACGAAGAAGAAGATACACGAATTGTTGATGATGAAATGGCAGTGAGCCCTGTTATCGCAACCATCTTGATGGTCGCAATTACAGTCGTTCTCTCCGGTGTCATCTATGTTTGGGCATCTTCTCTTGCTGAGACNGGTAAGTTGGGTACTCCTCGAGTTACCTTCGATATAGCGAACGAAAACCTCGGTGCTGCAGATGGATACTGGNCTATTAGCGTTGATCAAACTGAAGCTGAACTTTCAACTCAGTCGGTCATTGTAACNGTTCTGTACNCNGATNCNAGTGGNACACGTACTTCCTACAGCACATCGCTTGCTAACACAAGTGATGTNTATGGATTCATGCCANCGAACAGCGATTCGTTCGTCACCTTCTACGATAAGGTAGANGATGAAGGAANNTACAAGGAATCAACATTCGGTATTGGAGACCANATNATGGTCCGAACCCATGCGCCTGATGGTACAGCGATTACGGATGGAACAATCCGAATCACATACCAACCAGGACCTGGTGAAGGNTCGGTCATCAAGGCCTACANTGATCTTGAATNCAACAAGGNNTGAAGTTGAAAAACTGAANNACAGTTGATGGGCCAGTGGCTTCGTGCCACTGGCCCNATCTTCTGCTGGTAGGCGAATGCTTTCAAGGAAGCAGACNNTGGTCTGTACATGAGCGACGTATGTCACTGTGTAGTTTTTGATTGCGATGGCGTATTGGTTGATTCAGTCAGCTCATGGAAGACTCTCCATGATGGCTTTGGCACAGACAACAGTAAGAATCTCTCTCGCTTTATTGCTGGAGAAATCTCTGATGTTGAGTTCATGCGATCTGACATTGCGATGTGGAAGGAGATACGCTCTCCAATCCATAGAGATGAATTGTTTCGGATGTATTCAGGTATCTCATTGATGCCTGGTGCACGTGAACTTGTCAGTCGTTTGCAAGAGCATGGAGTCTACGTGGCAATCGTAAGCGCAGGTGTTGATATTTTTGTCAGCAGCATTGCAGCCTTGCTGAAAGTTGATGATTGGATTGCGAATGGTTTTGAATTCGATGATGACGATTATCTGAGTGATAACGGTATTTGCCGACTCCATGCAAGCGGAAAAGGAGACGTCATTGAACGACTNATCGATATGCATGGATTTGATCCACAGACNGTTCTATCNGTTGGNGATTCTGAAATGGATTTGTCNATGATGATTCCAGGAAGTCGATTTATTGGCTTCAACCCAAGTCGCGAGTCCTCGATAAAAGCCTTCGAAGAATCAAATGTNCCCATCATTTATGAAAAAAATCTCATGAAAATACTTGAGCACATTGAACTTCCTTCAAGCAAAGGGAATTGATGTGGACTTATGCGATTGCAGATTTATGACTGTTAACATACAAGGTTTCGGTTGGAATCCAAGCATCTTCTGATAAGATGTTTGATCTTGCCATGTTGAGGAACAAACAAGAGTCGTTCCCCTGAAATCCATACACTCATGCCCATGNACGTGTCCTGTCACNAAAATATCTGGNACTTCCCTNATGACAAGACCGTCNTCAAGTTCTGGTGATAATGGTGTTTTACCCCCCCATTGAGGAGCTAAATGTCTTCTTCTTAGCATNTGGCGCATAGCCTCTACTGGTTCTGAATATGTAACGGTACGNAGACCAGCNACGAAATCNTCAATCGATTTCCCATGGTAGGAAAGAAGTCGTACATNATGGAGTGAAAAGTCACATGGATTACCAACAAAAGTTGTTTTNTTGTAATCTTGTTGAATATCCTTCTCAAAAGTTGGTTGAGGTTCAGCCGGTCTGACAGCATCGTGATTTCCAGGGAGCATGATGCACTCAACCCAATCGGGTAGAAGTTCAAGCAATCGTGCGAATTCAGAGTATTGTCCAAACAGATCAGGGATTGCGAGTTCTTTATCTTGGCCNGGATAAATNCCCACNCCGTCAACACAATCNCCACTNAAAACNAGATATTTGATNGTCTTNGCTAACGGATCNGTGTTAAACCATCGAACCATTTTATGCCATTGCGCTTCCAAAAATGTCTTTGATCCAACATGGATGTCNGATAGGAATGCTACACTCACNCCNAAATCTGCACTNGCCTTCTCATGTTTATCCTTCATAGGGAANAATAAATCATCAACATAAAAGATGTCNCCNGTCTGAGAAAATGACCCNCTTACTCCTAACACATCGTCTGGCATTAGTCCTGCTTCTACGATTTGTTCATGCATACGATCTCGATCATCTCCTTGACGTATTNTTAGTAAACAATTCATTTCGCCGGTTTCATCCTCCAAGCCAAACATGAGNTGGCCATTTTTGGTATGTCTAGGTTCATTCACCAATCCTATGGCAACTGCTAAATTTTCATATCCTTGATAGCGTCGATATTCAATATTNAATCTACCAATTTCTTGGGGNTTTCTTGGNAATCGAGAATTNGTTATGATCATCTTNCGTATGCTNTCTAAACGNTCATTGAAGCATGCTTGAATATCTCCCATNTTNCCTTCAGTAGTACTGTTTCCTGTTATGTCGTAATGAACAAAAATATCGAGNTCCACATCNGTTGCCAATCCAGAAAAGTCTTGTTCTTTCCAGTCAGGGAGATTGTTTCGATATTGAATTTTTACTGGCTCNGGTTCNTTTATTGGTGCAATTGTTCGACCGATTGGNTGAGCCANTTTTTCAGTAGNTNGGCTTCTGTTTTTCNTATTCTGCAATCATCTGATCAAGAATTGAACCNGTAAGCATNCCTCGTTGNAAACCAATTTTTTNACCCTGCTTGAGGACTTCAAAAGGNCGAGGNTGTGAGAGNAATGTCTCTTTCACNCCTGCAGTTACAAGCATTCCTTTACTCATCAATTCCTGCGAAATCGACCCCCACTCCGCAGACATATTTGCATAGAGGGGTCGACCCTCCAAAAGGGTTGACGTCTAATCTTCTTGAGAATCTTCGTTCCANGTAACATCAATTCCTTCGCNATTTCCTTCCTGTTTGTCACCTGACCAAGTTTGNGATTGCCAAGCAGTTTCTTGTGCAGNAGCAGCGGCTCNTTTGTTACGCTCAATTTCTGCANGANNTTCCTCTCNGNCTCTTGCTTCNCGTTCTTCGATATCTTTCAATCTGTTCGATTCTGCTAATTCCATCGCTTGATCCCAATGTCGAATGGCAGTAAGTAATGCGAAGTGGACNAANCCTTCTTTGTTTTCTTGNCGATTTCCNCCNATCTGAGTNGCTTCAGCAATGGCCCATGTTCGTGATGCTATACCGACGTAAACATAGCCAACTTTCTTCGAAGTGCCATCATTNCCAGGGCCTGCAATTCCAGTTATTGANATTGCAATATCNGCATTTGCACGAGCAAGCGCACCTTGTGCCATTTGAATTGCAACCTCGGCAGATACNGCGCCTTTCTTTTCCAAAAGTTCANGACTCACATCTAATTCCTGTATTTTAGCTTCGTANGAATAAGTGACCCATGATTGTTTAAACCATGCACTTGCACCAGCAATATCTGTAAGTGTACTTGCNAGTAATCCTCCNGTACANGATTCTGCAATAGTGACTGTGTANCCACCTTTGAGTCGNCGGACTAGCCTTGCCGCAGCAGCCTGTGCTTCCTCGTCCATCGTCTAAACGCGGTTTGGCATCTAATTTGAGGTTATTGGATACCTCTTGTTTCAAATACATCTCTCTCCACGGAAGGTTGGGTCTGTGGTCTAGGGGTTTATGACGTCGCCCTTACAAGGCGAAGATCGAGGGTTCAATTCCCTCCGGACCCACTACCAGATGTAATCCTCAAGGCTAGCATCATCGTTTGCAATGACCTTTGTAATTCCACTATTTTTTGCGAATTCATCTGCGTCAATTTGTTCGGAAACCAGCATTAAGTGAACTGCTCTCTGCCATAGCCCGGGCGTTATTCCCTCGCCTCTATGGTCTACTCCTATGAGGATTCCATCTAATTCAGCAAACATTAACGCTCCAGTAGCGTACTGTAAATCCTGACTTGACATCAGTAGCCAACGTGCTCCACTCATCTCCTCTCGTAGATTATCACCCAACTCCGAAAAGTGAAGAATCTTCATATTCAAACCAACTTATATCTTAGCAAAGCGATAATTCCGCCCATATTATTGAGTTGTTCACCTGAATCATGATCTGATGAGCACTGCACTAATTCAGCCCCTATGTCACTAACTGCATCAATCCACTTAGAAACGGGAGTTCCTTCAATCATTGCTTCTGGGTCACGAATCTTGTCTGCTGAAACGAGTAATGTTTCAATAGCACCTTCATTCATTGCTCTTGATAATTCGTTCTCTCCATAGGCCACTGCTCCATTCTTACTGAGACGTAGCCAAACTTCTTCCAACAACTTGATCTCTTTACTAATTGCATGTTCTGAGAGTAATTCATCAGCTAGTCCATCACGAATAATTTCATTCGCACCAGAACGCCCAGCCATGGATGTAGAAACAAGCCGAATTGTACGTTGAGGGTCTTGGGATAGTATCACGTTACGTAGTCGTTCTCTTGCATGACCTGGTCCGCATAGAATCATAGGTAATTGGGTTGATGTTGCAGCAAGTATCTCTTTAGCGACTTGCTGTTGGAAAGATTTAGCAACAGTTTCACTCGTTCGAACATCACCACGTTTTCCTCCACCACGCATTGTCCAGGTAGCACCTTCTCGTAACCCTCGGCGTGTCACTTCGAACAAAATAATCTCATCGTTTTCAACAACGATAATCGAAACATTGCTCTTCTTGTCTGTAGTCATAGTATCAGTCAGTAAGAGTCTGTCATACTCTGGGAATCCACTTGACGAGTGGATTTCTAGTTCATCACCAACTTCCACGAGGTGTGTATGATGCGATCCGATGTCCACTGGTGCTTGTTCAATCGTTCCATGAACACGTAAAATATTGGAGTAGGTCTTGTATTCTGTTGAAAGAATTCTGAGTTGAATCCACATCTTCTTTCGTTCTGCCACCTTCGCTCTGCCTCCCTCTTCACCGGAGGTGGTTTGGTCACGTCGCTCCCCAAGCATGCCCAGTTGAAGG
>NHFS02000070.1 GCA_002171315.2 Euryarchaeota archaeon TMED117
GTGTTTGCAGTTGGAGCGCATTCATCGATTTCCATTACGAACACATAGGTTGTTCCTGGATTCAATGTAATAGCAGCTGCGCCAGCACCGTCGCCAGTGTGGACTGTTGCACCAGTAAGGTCACCTTGTGCGAAAACAGTATCAGTTCCTGCTCCATTCTCACAAATAACGGTGTACCCTACGTCATCACCTTGGGTTGGTTCAGAACCCGGAGCCAATTCGAATGTCACGAAAAGATCGTGATTCGCAGGAGCTGCGGTTGTTGCCTCGATGATGATGTTGATCAGAGTCACTTTCGTTGACATCTGTTCTTGGGTATCGTCACCACTGGCTTGTGCGTTCTGTTGCAGCTTTTCTGCGGTCTGAATAATGACCGCTGCTGCGACTGCTGCAACAAGAATCAACGCAATGAATACAATCATTGCACCGATACCAATTGCAGCAAGTTCGTCTTGCTTCGTTTCTTTTTGGTTTTTCATTTTATCACCTTTTTTACTCGTCCTCCCTCCGAAGAGGGTGGAAATGGATGGGGTCAAGAAGCACCTCCTTGACCCAAGTCGATGCGAAGTGGCATGCGTATTACTGCTACTTCATCTGGAGTTAGTCTGCCAATGAATGGCACGTTGTCGGCTGTAAAGCCTGGCGGAAGCCAAGGATTGAAGAGAACATCTGAGAGAGGTTCCATCGAACGATTTTGAGCACGAATAGTGACCATAACATTACCATTCCTCATTTCATACCCAGTCGCTATTGAAAGTTTTCGAGAGAGTGGGACTTCATCTGAACCATGTCGTCGATCTGCCTTGATTTCAAATCGAACTGGCAAATTACCCCCTGGGCCGATGACTGGTACATCGATGAACGAAGGATTAGCAATCCATCCTTGTGGCACTGGAGGTTGCAATCGCATCATAGGAAGAGGGATGTCTCCATCGTTGATGATTCGAACAAGAAGAACACCGGTTTCGCCACCTGCAGGCCACCGAGTATCGACTGAGAGCCAAAAATGCCTGAATAGGAATGGGTTAAGCGTTGAGGAATTACCTCCAATGAGATCATCAACAAGGTATTCTACTTCTGTTGCAGCATACCCAACATCTCCAATTTCTGCTGCACCTGTAGCATTACGGAGTCTTCTAAGGACGTTTTCTACTTCCTCTTCAGCAAGCGCTTTTTCACGTAATAAGCGGTGAAGCATTGCAATGCTTCTACGCAGATAGAGTACATCCTCTTCTAGGACTTCGAGCGCTTTCTCAGCCTTTCTAACACTGCGGCGTGCTCTTCGAAGTCGATGAGCTTCGAGGAATGAGCGAGCTTGAAGCATGTCGAGTTCAGTTGTAGCAAGTGAGTTGACTTCATCACTTACAACACCTTGAACAAGCGTTTCGAGTTCTCTACTTGCCTGCATAAGCCGTTGTGCACTTTCTGTGGAAGCAGCGATTGCAGCTTGTGCATCCGCTAGGTCGCCATCTTCAAGATCAGCATCCATTGCAAAGTCAACGTCATCAGTTTTGCTCTTCGCCATCAGACATCACCTCCTCAGTTGATTCAGCCACGACAGCGGGTTGTGGTGGCTCGATAATGGCTGAAAGGTCCAATCCTTCCATTGCAAGATCGTTGAGTAAGCGTGCGGGATCACCGAGGTCACGTTCGATGCGTGTTGCTTTGACTTCGATGTCCGTCAAGCGTCCGTAAAGGGAGCCATACATGCTGTTTGAACGTCGTAGTATGATCCAAACGACAATTGTTGAGACAAGAATATAGCCCACGAGACTGATCAAATTTGCTTCATCCGGAGACATTTGGGGAGGTAGGCCAAGAATCACTGCAACAAATCCGAGAATTGGAAGGCTTAGAATCACAGTAAGTTGCCTTCTCGAATCAGCCAGTGCTTGGAAGTGGTCTGCATAAATTGTTGAGATACCTTTTCGAGCTCGTTGGTAATCTTCATGGATGTATCTGAACTCCTCACTACTGCGCCAGGCCATTCGCCAAACCCAGAGGGATGTTATGACAATTATGCCAGGCCCCCACCAGATATAATCGAGTAAATGGAACGAGAAACCAAGCATAATGACACCGGAGTAGACAGCCCCGAGTCTGTATTTTTCATTTTGATTTGTAAGGCCAAGTAATCCAATTGTAATAATCAAAGCAATACCAAACCCTGCAAGAACAGTGAGTGGAGAAGGAGCGCTGGAGTCGACCTCTTGAATGAACACAACCTCATCGTTTTCGACGACATTGTTTAGGGAATACGAGGAAATGATTGAGACTGTACAATCTGCATCGATACTTTGCTCCCACCAATCNAGAGTTTNNCCNGTAACTTGCCANCGAAGTGTTTCCTCTTNCCCTTCGCCTAAGAAGGANACAACTGGNGTTTTGTCNTTGATAACAAGACCTGTACATTCGAGGTTGGAATTAATTCCGACNGCAAGNGCNGTNCCTTCGTTCTTCAAGGTAAATTCAAGATANGCNGTCTGGCCTTCCATGATTTCNTCAAGTTCNTTGCCATCNGCATCAACAATACGTTGCGAGGAGGCGTCAATCATTGGATCAGCATACATATNGAGTGCGAANGTNAACGTTTCTTCCGTGTAAACAGTGTACCCANTATGCTCATCTGGATGGTAGAGGCGGATNTCNAGGTCAAATCCATCACCAGGCATAATATTTGGNCGATCAGGAACTTTAACCATGAATGTCAATGGCGGAGATTGTACGTACTTGACTCTCTCAGGGAGTTCGATNACGTTTGTACCAGGGACGCATGGCTGTGTCAAGTTGACATAATGAGTCGATTCTGCGCCTTCGAGATTNATGATGGATATATTCCAAACGTAGTCATCTTCGGACAGGCCTATNGCATCGAAATCCAATAGACGGGTGATTCCACAGATTTCAATCGAGTAGTTTGTAGGAGCATCATTCGACGAAGGAATGTGAGAATATGGTATGAACACTGGGATTGGATCGTCGTTAACAGGTGCCTGTAATTGATCAGCATATCCTATGTCGAACAATCGTTTCATCTTCAATTCGGTTGTAAATTCACCACTACCATCGACATCAACATCGGTTGGAGTAAGTGTGATGCGGAAATCAGCAGCAGTTGTCAAATCAGGATTTGTTTCCTCTGCATTTGCGCCAACCGACAATGTAACTGGGACGTTTCTTGGCAAGGATAACTGAGTAGGTGAGATACCCGATACACTCCAAGCATCACTTTCTATGGCAAGACCCGGCATGAAAATTTGGTATCCAACGTTTACAACAACATCTTGGTTTCCTGTGTTTGTAATGGTCGCTGTCCATTCGCGATTGTCTCCTTGATGGAAGAAGTATTCGCTCTCCCAGCCTTCGAGTGTGTAGGTGAACACAGGAGCAACGAGAAGTTGTACCTTGCTCTCGACATATACCTCGCCGGTAGCGGTGTTTGAAACCGTGATGTTTGCGTCATGGATTGCACCATTAAGCATGTTATCTGAACCATCGAGTGCAGGGATTGTTATGTCGAATGTACCNGATGAAGTACCGTCGATTGGAATCGTAAACGATTGAACAACTGGTGTTGTATCCCATCCACCATCAACTGAGATGTTCACATTCACTGTTTCAACTAAATTACCAGTNTTTTCCAAATCAAACGGCAGTGTGACAATAGTACCAGGAACAGCGGCCAAACTTTCAGGAGTATTGAGAACAACATCGTGAACTTCAGACATGTTTGCAACGATGTCCGCATATAATTCGATCAACGAACCGTTTTCGTCGAGCATGGATACAGTCAACTTAGCCATGTAGAATTTATCGGCACTTGCTTCTTGTGTAGGGATNATGTTGACGCGTACTGAAGATTCGTATCCTGCTGCAATGATGACGCTGCTCGAAGTATCGAGTTCAAACGCAACGTCGTCATATCCACCGTCATCAAGAGAGATGTTGTAGGTTGTCGGTCCGTTCCCCGTATTCTCAATAACAACAAATGCCGATGGTGATTCGTATGGAGTTGATTCAATGGTTTGATTCTTTGGAGAAACTGAAGCATTGATTGTTTTACCAACCCTGATGTCCATTGTTTGTTCACCTACGTAACTTCCTGTATCCAGGTCATAATATCGTACTGTCAAAGGTTGGAGTAAGCCTGAAGGAGCAAGTGGATGCGTTTTGACGGTCAAGGTGACGAGAGAGAGATGAGCACCTGATGTGATAGGGTAATCCTCCAAATCGCTTGCTAAGTCAACAATCGTATTGTTTGGACTTGTGGTTGTAAGTCCCGCTTCCCATCCAGTTGGTAAATTTTGTACAATCTCTAATCGATATGAGGAACGATCGTTACCAGTGTTCGCAAAGGTGAACATGAAATCCGTATCGACACCAACAGTGGCATCGAGCGGGCCTGTTTCAGTGATTTCCCCATCAATGACCTTTGGAATAATAATCGAGAGAGTTTCTGTAATCGCAGGAGCGTAAACAGAAGATGCAACATGGGTTGCGCCTAAAGTAGGAGTTGTTGTAACTGGTATCTTAATCGTCCCTGCGAGTGGAACTTGCCCTATTCGACTTTGAATCCCGAGAGATGCTGCGAAGCTCTGGCCCAATGAAAGGCCTGTTGTTTGGTTTGGCGAAACCGAGGCATTCCAACGGTCAGCTTCGTTGAATCCTCCAGAAGATAGTGCTTCGAAGGTAATGTTGCCTACTTGCAGATCTGCATCAACGGTTTCGGTAATATCAGATACAAGATTGTGACGCACCTGTACATTTAGTCCAAGAATTTCGTTAATTCCTGTTGCTTGCCCAGCAGCAAGAACTTCGCTTTCACTCAAGGTGATGCTCTCAAACGGCAATCCAGGATCTATAGCAATAACAGGGCGAACTTCGATTTGAGCAGTATCAAAGTTTGGAATGCTCCCTGTATCTGCTTCTGCGAAGACATAGACGCTCAAACTGTCACCTGCTCGATTCTTTTCAGCAAAAACCAACGGCATCTGAATTGATGGTACATCCACTGTGATGAAACCAGTAACAAACTCGCCTGGCTTTAATTCTCCCGTGTTCGAAATTGAAAGAGTGTGATTCCAATTGAGTGCATTGGTTGATAGCCCTGAAGTGAGATCGAAGGAGGTATCAGCATTACCCGTGTTGGTGACAGTGAAGGAGACTGTTTCAGAAAGACCTGGGAGGACCATCGTTGTTGTGTCAACAAGATCAACTGTTGCGTGAAGGTATTCNCCNGCCATAACNCGTGTCNCGTCTGACAATACGTAGCCGCTACCTGCAGANGTAATTGTTAANGTGACGATATCNATATCCGACAAAAGAGCATTNGCCGGTACTGGAACNGTCACGCTAAGCGTCGTTGTCTGCCCGATTCCAATAAATTGNGTAATTGTTCCATCAAGAGNGGTGGATGCCCATCCACGAGTACTNGAAACGGAGATTGTAAANGAATCAACTGAACTCCCAGTATTTNGAATGATNTAATACAGCGTTGTTGAATCTCCAGGAGANGTTGTNNNATCNGANGGNCCNACCATNTCNGAAATATAATCNCTNAANACGACATCGAATTCGCTGNATACTTGTGTTTCAGTCCAACCTGNCCCATTTAGAACAACTTCTACAGACATATTCCAAAGTCCACTGAANGTTGATGCTGAAAAGTTCCCCATNAGTTCTTGTTNATCCGAAGCGTCAAAGNTTGAACCNGGAGCCATTNTTTGGGTATTTGACCACACATGCTCTGTTGAAGGGCTCGCAGACGCATTNGTAAGCGTGAAGTGCATAACTGCTGAGAAAGGCATTACTCCATCGTTTNTGATGGTCGTGTTAAATGAATGCAATTGNCGNTCGAGAACCACATTAGCATTACCAGAAGCGATGGATGGTAATGTATCNTNANNAATTGTTCCTCGATGGAGCGTGTCGACATCGAAATCTCTCCGATATTCGTTATTCCCTGGGTTTCCATCGNTTGNNCTTGAAACACGAGCGAAGAGTGTTTGAGANGGCCCTGTGGTTGCAGTCCATGAAAGCAAATACGTAGTGGTCGCAGAACCGCCTGAAATTGAACCTAAGTCTACTGTATCCACTGTGCTTTCAGCTGCGCTGGGAGAACCTTTGTGGACAAGGGAGAGGAATGCGTTTCCTGCACTCGTACCCACATTTGACACATCGATTCGGACCGTGTGTGTATCAGGAGCCAGAACCCAGCCAGGCCCGTCAGGAATCGAACCCGCGCCATCAAATTGCATCCCCGTTACTTGAAAATCTGGTCCCGCTCTGCCCGAGGTTTCTTCTGCGTCGACGAGGGGCAAAGAAACTTGCACCAGGAATAAAGCGACCAGCAACAAAGGGATGCCTTTTTGCTTAAGCACTTGAGGTCCCCCCAGCTTTTTCAAATCGTTGAATGGTCACGGATTTTCCTTGAGACTTCCATATCTCCAATAATTGGACCAAGAGCCGATCATGCTCTTCGTCAGATATCCCGAGCCTGCGTCGTTCTTCCCACAAGAGCAGTTGTTCAGTACGTGTGAGCAGAGCGTCTCGGAGATAAATCTCAAGTGTACGTCGATATGCATCTCGGTCCGATACAGCATAGACAATCGAGTTACCAGGTAACTGATCTGCACGATTCTGAATGAAGTTACCTAAAGTCAAGGCTTCATCATACGATATGTTCCTGCGATCGAGTTCGCTTTGGATGTTCGATGCAATGCTTTGAAGATCATATTTTGTCTTCGTGCGTTGAATCTTCTTGAAATATTTGCGGCATCTTCGCGACATGCTTGGACCCGCCATGAGTTCTACTGAATCAGGGCAGTTTATCAATCAATTGGAAAAAGGCGCTGCTTTATTCATTATGCATCAAAATTTAATTAATATGCATATAGCCGCAGTACATCATTCACCTCCCGATAATGGTGAAAACCAAGCATTGATGTCAAATGGTTGCTACGTTGAGCCATGTCCGAACCAATAACACTTGAAGTTGGAATGCCTGCACCTGAGTTTTCTGCTACAGATTCGAACGGAGTAACTCATACATCATCTGAATATGTACAACAAGGGAAAAAAGTGGTCTTGTATTTCTATCCGAGAGATTCAACGCCAGGCTGCACTAAACAAGCTTGTGACTTCAGAGACAACATGGCTCGACTCAAATCCGAGGGTTACGAAGTATTGGGAGTTTCCAAAGATTCTGAGAAATCCCATCAAAAATTCATTTCAAAACAAGAATTGAATTTTCCGTTGCTCCTTGACGTGGAAGGCTCTCTGCATGACCAATTTGGTACATGGCGTATGAAAAAGAACTACGGCAGAGAATACATGGGTTGTGTTCGCTCAACATTTGTGATCGGTGCAGACGGCACTATCGAATGGTGCCGATACAACGTTCGTGCAAAGGGACATGTTGAGATGTTACTTCGTGAACTGTCATTGGAAGAGTGAGCGAAATGAAAGAGGACATTGGGGGGAAGCTTGTTCCACTCAATGCAACATCAAACGCTTACGAGCCATGCTACATCGGCAAGGGATTGATTGCAGGAGATAATATCGTCATCGGAGCCATGTGCCATATTGGCAGATCGGTTACAATTGGGGATGAAACAAGGATCCAAGGTTCAACATATATCTCAGATAACACCATAATCGAATCGAATGTTTTTATTGGACCAAATACCACGATCCTCAATGACAAATATCCTCCTTCCGGAGATAAAGAGAAATGGGCTCCAGTAACTGTTTGTCAAAACACAGTTATCGGCGGGGGTTCCACCATTCTTCCTGGCATAACAATTGGTGCAAATGCAGTTCTTGGTGCCGGATCAGTGCTTACGAAATCTATTCCAAAAGATGAGGTTTGGAAGGGAAATCCCGCCACATTCCACATGCAAAGAATCGACTATGAAAAGAAGAGGGGTTGAATATGGAAGGAAAACAACACGTCATCGAATTTCTAACAAAATGTATTGAATATGCAGATGCATCGATTCTTCGTAAACAACAACGAAATGATTCAGAAGAAATTCCTCAATGGGAAACCTATCGTGAATTCACTCGACACGCATTGGATGAGATTCAAGCAGGTGAACTTGACCGATGGTTTACTAAAATCAGTCCAACGCTACACTCAGAAGCATCAACACATGATTTGGGCAACATGGAACACAAAGCTCGATCGCTCTTCCTTTCCAATCTTGTGAGCCCAAGACCACTTGTGATGCTAGGTACAAAATCCAGCGACGGAATCCGAAATTTAGCACCGTATACATCTGTATCCATCGTTGCGAATTCACCACCATTAGCCGTCATATCGTTGTCTGTCGATCGAGATAATCGAATTCGCGACTCTCTGGCTAATCTCAGAGAAAACGGGAAAGCAGTCCTAAATTTTCTCCAACCCAATCAGGAAAATGCACGCCTTGTTGATCAAACCTGTAAGCCGATTCCAAGAGAAGAGAGTGAATGGGAGGCTTTCTCAATCGAATCTTTGGATTCAAATCCACTCATTATGAAAAACGCATCAATGGCAATTGAAGCAGAAGTTGTTGCTGAACATGACCTACCCGATGCAAAAGCAAGTCTCGTCGTATTACGATTAGGAAATCTCATTGTTCCAGGAGAAAACCTTCCTACTGATTCAGTTCATCTGCTATGTCAGCATGGATTGAATCGATTAATGGCCACACCAACTGCATGGGATTACAACATTGAATCCAATGTTTGACGCAGTCCGACTTCAAGCGATGTCGTTGCAGCCCAACCCAACGATTCTTCTGCATCCACTATACGAGGTAATCTGCGCTGTGAATCGCCAGGATAACCTTCCCTAAATTCAATTTTAGCGACTCTGTTCGTTTTCTCGTGAACGATTTGACAGATCTTCTCCCCCAATTCAAGCATTGAGATTTCCTCGGTTGAACCGAGATTAAACGAACACCCTGAAAGGGATTCTCCTGTTTTCAAACAGGAATCCAGCCTACCTGATAGGACAATTCCTTCTATGATATCTTCAACCCACGTTAGAGAGCGTGTCTGCATTCCGTCACCATGGACCTGAACGATGCTCGAATCAAGTGCAGAACGCATCATCATTGTCACAACTTGGCCATATTCATCATGACTCAATCGGGGGCCATATCCATTGAAAGGTCGAACAATTCGTGCATCAAGTCCCTGGCGGACTGCATGATGGACAGCAAGTTCCCCAAGGTATTTGCTACCACCGTAGGCATGACGTTGATGATGAGAAGGGTGTGTGAAAACTGAGGATTCTGGCCCTCCTAGTGGCATCACTTCTGAATTACCATATGCTTCTGGAGAGGATGTAAAGACCAATCTGCATTGGTATTTTTCAGCAAACTCGATGGCTCTGAGCGTTGAATTAAGATTCACATCCATTACCATTCTTGCCTCTTCATGGAACCATTTCGTACCGTTAATAGCAGCGAGATGATACACGATGTCGATTGAACTTGCATCTTTTATCGCCTGATAGGCGGTCGCTTGGGATGCATCACCTTCGAGAAGAGTAATCTCATCCTTGATATGATTGAGGTTTTCAGGATCGCCTCTCCAAAAATTATCGAGAACAACCACTTCATCTCCAAGTTCGAGCAGACGTTCAACCAGACTTGAACCAAGGAAGCCTGTACCACCAGTTACGAGTACTCGCATAGAATCACGCCCGCTGCAACACAGTTATGCTCACAACATCGCTCTTACGTTCGAATCGAATGGAATCACCATCGTTGATGAGCATGCAAGGATCGTTCTCAAACCCGTGGCCATATGGAACCTTCAGAAGTGAGCAGGCGGGTAATGTGAGAGGGCAAACATCACGATTCACAATCGCTTTAGGGCCTTTTCCTTCATACAAAAGCCCCATCAAAACGTATGGCGCTACTGTTGATCCTGAACCTTTAGGATAGATAAGAATCTTATTTTCAATCGCCCGACCATCAAGTGGGTGCCCCGGTTCTTCTATGACACCTGTATCTCGATTAACATACCCAAGGTACGTAATAGGAACATCTGTTACCATCGCAATGCCTTCAATGCAGAAGTCATCTTGTGAATCAAGTCCTTTTCCAAGGACGATACAATCCCCCTTCTGCTGAGTTTTGGAAGATGTTTGACCTCCGTGTGTGGAATGAGACAGTTGAGGTCTTGGACCTTGACTCAGAGAAGGATGGACTGCATGGCGAACACATTCAGCAATGGGAGCAACACTGGTTGGAATTCTATTGAGTCCACTGGTTAGATAATGCTCAGCTTTCATCGAGTTCGTCAGAAGATGGTTGTATTTCTCGCGATTATACGGTGTCACTTCTGGACAAGTATCGACCAAAACAACAGCACCTGCTTCTTCAAGCATTGACAACGTACCGTCTGCTTCAGCAAGAGCATGGTTCTCCTTGCTGGTAAAAACCCACAATCGTTGATTTTCAATACGTTCTCCAAATTCCATATGAGAGCGTAGGGCAGAGGCAGTAGTCCTCATCTCTTCGAGACTCGCTTGAGGGCAACCGATGACAACTAAATCGACTTGCCCTTCTGGCTTAAGCTCCTCATAGCGTTGTGAAAGATCTGCAAGGGTGAATTCTAATTCACCTTCCCACTCAACATCAGAAAAATCATCCAAGGATTGCAATGAATGCCCATCAACCCACATCATTGGCGTCCCATAATTTGCTGCTGCAGCGGTAAGGGCCTTCTTTCGAGCAAAAGAAATGTAATCTGGCAATCCTTCAACGTAAGGCATCGGTCCGAAAGGAAGATTCCATTCAGGCTTAGCATTACGTCCAATCCAATCTCCAAGGATTGAATAATCGGAGAGTGTTTCAAGTTCACATGATATCTTGACCCGAATGTTTGGAATCCTATGTTCAGAAAGGTGCAAGCCCCATGCTGGAGCATAACCTGTTAATGCAGTCGCTAAAGCGCTCAATCCAGATTCTCTATTTGTAATCAGGGAAGTCCAAGTATTTGTGTAACAAACAGCATTAGATTCGGCCCATGAAGCAGTCTGACCTTGAATTTCAATTCCTCGATCATAGGGTGTACAAGAGAGAGTTGATTCAATCCCCAAGCGGTCATAGGCTTGGACAATCTCAAATTGTTGTTCTAAAAAATCGGGCCATGCAATATCCATTTCCTTCATTTTTCGCTTATCGCAACCCGCAGAATTCAAGGTTGTTGGAATCACAACAGTTCCATTCACATCCCCACTCAAATCCTTCAAAAAGCGACGTAGACCGTGTCCTCCAGTAATGACTGAAACACCAGAAACGTGAGCATGATCTACTTCAACAAAAGAGGACGCTTTGGCAGTACGCGCCAAGTCAACAACGAGACGTGCTGCCTTTTGCCGTGTCGCTCCTTCCAAACCTTCGAGTTGTCGAGATAACCTCTCAGGCAGGTCCATGATTTACTCGAAGCACTCACGCCTCATCAAGACTCGTATGATTAACCGATGGTTTTGATACCGTTGACGTCACTCCACCAATTATGTCCTCATCAGAGAACAATAACCAAACAGCCCGCGGAGATAGACAACAAAGTCGTTTTTTATCTCTCGAGAATGCAAAACGTATTCTCAAAACAACCGTTGTACTAAGCGCATTACTTCTGTCAATTTGGGCAGTTGTTCTCAACCAAGCCCTTGAGCCTCTATCGGATGAACGCACTGAGGACAATGCCATACTTGTTGAGACAGAAGGAAGGGAATCAGATGTCTATTGTCCAGAAGGCGGTGCTGACATTTTTCTCGGAACTGATTTCGATGGAAACGGGAAATTGTCTGCAGATGAAATCACCTCAAGCACAAAAGTTTGTCATGGTCAACAAGGCCTATCAGGCCCTCAAGGTCAACAGGGATATGATGGAAGCAACGGAGATCATGGAAACGGGAGTCTGGTTAATCTCACAGCCTTATCGCCCGGAATTCCTTGTTCATTCGGAGGCATACAAGTTCAATCTGGAATAGACATTAACAGAAACCAATACTTAGAATCAGATGAAGTTCAAACAACCGCACACATTTGTGATGGGCAGTTAGGAGAAGAAGGCCCTGTTGGAGAACAAGGAAATAATGGAAGCCAGGGATATTCAGCTCTTATTGATCAACAACCTGCTCCAACAGCACTTTGTTCGAAAGGCGTCGTCATGCGATTTGGTGTCGATGATGGAATCGATAGAGGAATCGCAGGAGATGGCATCCTTCACGAAGATGAAGTCCGAGAATCTCTTCGTATTTGTTCAGAACAATTGTACCAAGGGATTGTTGGAGATATGAATCCAGGTGTAACGAACGGATATTCCTCCACGTGTAGTCAGATTACTTTCAGCAACACGGTTTTGACATCAGCGAATGATGGAATTAATGGCTGCGAATTATGGATATTGGATGATGATAATTCACCACTTCTATTGAAAGATATTCATCCTTCAGGAGATTCTATTCCTGGTCAAATTCTTGGCC
>NHFS02000005.1 GCA_002171315.2 Euryarchaeota archaeon TMED117
TCGGGATATAATGATTCAAGCATACGTTGAATGCGTTCTGCTTTCTCACTTCGCTTCATATTGAAGCCACCTATTCTGCATATTCAGAGCCCGTTACCCAGCCAAAGAAGAGACCGGAACCTACGGAGAGTAAAGGTATACCATTGCAGATAATCGTTTCGAGAGGTTCAGTGTCAGGTTTACCTAATATGTACCATACTAACAAAGTGAGAAATAAGCCTGGTATGACCATGAGACCTCCTATGATGAGTGTCCGTGTAAGTCGCATGAGTTTTCCACCTGCTACTGATTCATGAACTATTGCTTCATTGTAGGGCCAGTTGTGAAGCCAATGAAGCCCCACTCATGGTATTGAGAACATCACCATCTTCCAACCATCCTTTACGGGCGGTCATGACCCCGTATTGAATATCAGCCAATCCTCTGGTCGAGTGAGCATCAGGGCTGATCGCCACAGGGACTCCAGAAATCTTTGCGTATTTGCAAAGTCTGTAATCAATATCGAGTCTGTATGGGCTTGCATTCAATTCGATCGCTTTGAATTTCCCTTCTTGTATGTGTTCTGCCATAGCATCGATAATACGGTACACGTCCACTTCATATCCTTCTCGACCTTGTAAAATCCGACCAGTTGGGTGTCCAATGATTGTCGTTGCTGGATGTTCGAGTACCTTGAGTAATTCTTCCGTGTTCTCATTCTCATCTCGGCCTCTCCATTTCGTCATCGCATGAACAGAAGCGACAACGTAATCCAGTTCCTTGAGCACGTCATCTGGATGGTCTAACTTACCTCCAGGCAAGATATCAGACTCAACACCGTGGAAGAGTCGGAAATCAACACCATCATCAGCCCACTTCTGATTGTATTTCTTGATGGTTTGACCTTGCTCAAGAAGACGGTCAGCTGGTGCTCCATTTGCAATTTTTAGAGTCGGTGAATGATCTGCAATTCCAAGCCAATTCCACCCCAACGTTTGTGCTGCATCGGCCATCTGCTCTAGTGTAGCCTCTCCATCTGAGACGACTGTATGGTTGTGTAATGCTCCTTTAATCGAAGGCAATTCGAGCAAATGAGGTAGTGCTTGTTGACTTCCTGCATCCATTTCTCCCATGTCCTCTCGTAACTCAGGTGCCACCCATTGCATCTCGAGGTGAGCATAGATGTCTTCTTCAGTCATAGCATGAAGAGAAAATTGTGCGGCTTCGATACCCTTGAGGTCTCCCGCTTTCTGTTCTGGAATTAATCCAAATTCATTGAGACGTAATCCCCGGTCAATTGCCCGTTGACGCATCGCAATGTTGTGTTCTTTACTTCCCGTGAAGTATGCGAGAGTGAACGAAAACATTTCTGGAGGAACCAATCGAACTTGTGCATCGATTGTTCCAGCACTTTCCAGTTGTTCGTAATCATCACCACCAATCGCTTCCAAAACATTTGCATCAATATGGCCAACTGAGAAACCATCTTCGAAAATACTGGCTTCAAGAATAAGGCTTATTTTAGAATCTCCTGCACCTTTTACATCAGCAATACCGTGCAAGGCTAGTATTGCATTTGCAACATTTTCGTGTTGGTCTGGTTTTACTCCTACGACGATATCAAGATCGCCAATAGTTTCCTTTCTTCGGCGAGCGCTGCCTGCAAGTTGGACACGTTCAACACCGGGTATTTCTCTGATTCTTTGTTCAAACGCTGTTCCATATTTTAAGCCAATATCAAGACGGCGACGTGCTCGGAAACGTGACAATAGTTCGATTCCATCGAGCATGCGTTGTTCTGTTTTCTTGCCAAATCCCTTCATTGGTGCAATCAAGCCTTCCTCTGCAACTTCTTTCAACTTAGCAATCGAATCAACACCAAGTTCTTCATGCATCAATTTGATTCGTTTTGGACCCAAGCCTGGGATGCCAAGCATTTCGATGAGCCCTTGAGGTGTGTCGTTGTGCAAGCGATGCCAATCTTCTGGCCATTCACCTTCGAGTATTGCTTGGGATAGAGCTGAACCAAGCCCCTTTCCAATCCCTTTCATCTCAAACAATCGACCTGTGACGACAAGTTCATGCAAGTCTTCAGTCAATGTGCCAAGAAGGCGACTGCCATTTTGATAGGAACGTACTCTGAAGACATTTGCTCCTTGTAATTCCAACAGGACAGCAACTTGATGCAAAACTCCAGCGACTTGATTTCTTGAAAAGAAAGGCGGGCCGCTTGGTCGCGCCTTCGGTAATTTGAATCCGCCCCCTGCCATATCTACTTCAAATCCCCACGGGTAAAAAAGGATGGCAAGTGATTGTTTCAAAAACCCCCGNGGAGTGGAATCATCATGGTCGATGTGGACATCATCTCGTTNCTTGTCCAATCGTTTTGCGGGATNTCTGCTTTCTTGTTTATGTTTGTAGCNACNTTTTCACGTTNTGAGAAAGCAGAGTTGGTGGTCCAAAACATCATTTTCACATCCCTTCTTCTCGCTGCAGCCTCCCTTTGGTGGCTNTCACTCGCAGGTGGTTCACTATGGGGATCGAATTATCTACCAAAGCCACTTTCAATCGTGTGCGTCGTTCTTGCCATAGCTGCTCGAATGAACATCAAAGGTGAGAACGTATCGTTTGGAGCCAATCCCCACAGCATCGGGAAAAAAACCGAAGAGGAATGATCAAACAATTTCGCCAGGTTCTCCAGAAGTACCTTCAGCAGCTTCTTTTTCCATCTTCTGATTGATGAAGGTGCGCATGTATTCTGGAAGTTCTCCATTGATGAAAATAACGTCATTGACTGAATCGAGTTTCTTCAATGAGTAGAAAATTTGCATTGCAGTCATTGGAGTTGAAGAACATCCATTACATCCTCCGTCCAATGAAAGCATGATGTTGCCTCCACTTGTATCGTGGACAGTCACAACGCCATCGTGAGCATCCAGAACTTCCTGAACAGGCCCGATCTCAGCGAGGACCTCTTCAGCGGTTATGCCCATGTATCCATCCAAGCGTTCCACCTCTTTCAACGATTGGTATCCTATATGCTACTCCGAATTCATAATTCTCCTGCAAAACAGGCCATTTGAGCCTCTAAACAGAGGGAACCACTTATGAAGGATTCTTTGGTGGGCGCAGATACAGGTGTTCTAAAATGATGGAAAATATACCAATGATTGCGGCAGGAGCAGGTCTTGTAGGACTTGTAATTGCGTTTGTACTGTATCAACAAGTAAACAAAGTAAAGATCGACAACGAAGTTGTTGCNGATATTACTGATGAAATTCAAAAAGGNGCTATGGCGTTCCTCTTTGCNGANTACAAAGTACTCTCAATCTTCGTTGTCGTCGTCGGNGCAGTTCTTGCGTGGTTAAACGACGTCGATACAGCAATCGCATTCTTTGCAGGTGCGATTGCTTCAGTTCTTGCAGGATTCTCCGGAATGCGTGCAGCAACNTCTGCNAACGGNCGAACTGCTATGGCTGCTAANAACNACGGNCAAGCAGGNGCACTTGCAGTTTCATACAACGGAGGAGCCGTCATGGGTCTNTCAGTTGGTGGACTGGGACTTCTCGGCATCTCACTTATCGCATTCTGGCTTANTGCAGGAGAAACTACTGACGGTGCAATGAATCCAGTCAGTGCTGCTGCAGGATTCGGNATGGGTGCTTCATCCATTGCTCTGTTCGCTCGTGTTGGTGGNGGTATTTACACCAAGGCTGCTGACGTTGGCGCTGATCTTGGTCGGTAAGGTCGAAGCAGGTATTCCTGAGGATGATCCTCGTAACCCNGGTGTTATNGCTGANAACGTNGGAGACAACGTNGGNGANGTCGCTGGAATGGGTGCTGACATCTTCGAATCCTTTGTCGGTTCAATTATTGCTGCAATGATTATTGCAAACGATTTTGCAGTTGGCACCGCTGAGGACTATGTACTTCTTCCAATCCTTCTCGGATTCATCGGATACACNGCNTCCATCATCGGTGTGTNCTNNATGNCCTTCCTCAAAANAATGGCAAAGACCCNGCAGCGGCTTTGCGAAACACCACATTTATCGCAGCGGCTTTGTTTTGGGCAGGCGGTTATCTCGCAATTCAGCAAGGATTTATTGAAGTTGAATATGGAATCATGCACTCCGTTGTTCTNGGAAGCGTAATTGGAATCCTCATNGGACTCGTNACAGAATACTACACTGGGATNGAACCNGTCTTTGGAATCAAGACAAAAGCAATCCCTCACATTGGTGAAATGTCCAAGACAGGACCAGCAACCAACGCAATTGCAGGATTGTCTGTTGGAATGATGTCCACGTTNATTCCAGTNGTNCTNATCTCTCTAGGTATTCTNGGAGCCAANGAATTTGGTGGNGANNNNTACGGATTNTANTGTATTGCAATGGCTGCNATGGGTATGCTTGGAACAGTCGGTGTTACAATGACTGTNGANGCATACGGTCCAGTTGCAGACAACGCAGGTGGAATNGCAGAGATGAGNGGNCTTGGAGACGATGTTCGTGCAATCACTGATGAACTTGATTCAATCGGAAACACAACCGCTGCAGTCGGGAAAGGATTCGCAATCGGATCTGCTGCACTTACTGCTCTTGCATTGTTCGCAGCATACACTGCAGCAATCGGTACAGATGCCGCAACTGGTGTTTCGTTGCTCAACCTTGAACTCACAGAACCAATGGTCGTTATCGGTCTTTTGATTGGTGGTGGACTTCCGTTCGTAGTCGCTGCAATGACAATGACTTCTGTTGGAAAGGCTGCTGGTGACATGGTTGTTGAAATCCGACGTCAATTCAAGGAAATCCCAGGACTTCTCGAAGGTAAGGAAGGCGTCAAGCCGGACTCACAGACTTGTGTTGACATTTCAACCAAGGCTGCACTCCGTGAAATGGTTGGCCCTGGTGTTGTAGCAATTGTCGCTCCAGTCATCGTAGGATACACGCTTGGATGGAATGCTCTTGGCGGTCTTCTTGCAGGTTCTCTGGTTACAGGTGTTCTGATGGCTCTCTTCATGGCAAACGCCGGTGGTGCTTGGGACAACGCAAAGAAAGCGATCGAGCAAGGCCACATTGATGGTGCAAAGAAGGGCGATGCGGCTCACGATGCAGCAGTTATTGGTGACACAGTCGGCGATCCATTCAAAGACACATCTGGTCCATCATTGAACATTCTCATCAAGTTGATGTCCATTGTTGCAGTAGTTATGGCTGGAACTGGTAAACTCACCGAGACAGGACTTCTTTGATTCTCATCAAAGCGTTAGACTCTTGAGGAAGCGTCCCTACGGCGTTTCATGACTGGAAGGCTAAAGGCTCCATTTTTGGTCCTGCTTCTCTTGTGTACGAGCGTTCTTGCGGGTTGTGTAAGTGATTCAGAATCTGCTCAAGAAGCGGATACTACAACGGATGACCAGAAGCAATTGCCTGTTTGGGAAATTGGCGACAATTGGCTCTACACGTTCATTACACCTCAGTTTGGTGAAGACAGTGCACGCCTCGTGGTTGCTGACGTTCGAACGGACGATGGATTGTTCATGCTTGGAATTTCCTCGGAGGGCGAGGCTCAACGGCATGCGGTCATCAATCACAATCCCTTCTTAGGAAGGGTCACCATGGATGGGCTGTCGGTTTACGAAAACGGTGATCCGCAACCAGTGTTCAACTTCCCTTGGGCAGTTGGTAATTCATGGAATTTTAGGCTTCTTGGCCAAGACTGGACGGCCACAACTGACAACATCTACAACGGAGATGTCACCGTTTCAGCAACGTCTACCGAAGACCATAAGCTCAGTTATGTCTTTAGTGGCAGCCAGGGCTTCATCAAGAGCCTCCTTTGGACGGATAACGAGGGAATTGACCACTTGGAGATGGACCTTAACCAAAAGAAAACGGGCTACACTGGCGATGTGTTTTTCTATCGTGCAGGCGATATCCACGATAATTTGTACGAAGAAAACGACCAGGAAATTTACGATACCTTCCTTGATGATGGCTACTCTCCAAACGAAGCTTGGGATACCTTGGTTTGGTACCTAGACGTCGAAATCAGTCAGCAAGGAGGTTCAGGTTCACTGAGCATCAAAGACCACCAAGGAGCTTCCCCCCTCACCCGTGCCTGGGGCGCGGGAGCCACTGAAAAGGGCTCATTCGGCACCATTCCATCAAATTCAGGCGACCATTCCATCACGGTGACTGTGCGAGGTCAAGATTCCTTTGTTCACCTCAAGGTTGCAGGAGCTCTTGTTCGCTCTTGGACGCTATGAGGTGTTGACTTGCCCACGCTTGTCATGATGCATGGTATGACAGGTACTGCAGAAATGATGAGGCCATTTGCTGAGAAGATTCTTCCAGATGGTTGGACCTTGCTTGTACCAGATGCACGATTTGCTCATCCAACGCGTGGGAATACGTGGTGGAGGTATGAAGATGAGAATCCGGATGTGACTCGTAGATTACATCTTTCGAGAAGAGAACTCATGGATGTTGACTCCTCTTTATCTCAACTCGAGAAACTTATTGCTGAAGAAGCACCACTTGGGCCGTTGGTTGTAGGTGGGTTCTCACAAGGTGGGGCGATGGCCCAAGAAATGCTGCAACTACCTTTGGCTGATCGCATCATCGGACTTGTAGCATTAGGCACTCGTCTTGTACGGCCAATGGAATTACGCTTGCGTCTTGAAGAATTAGATCCAAAGCACATGTTCTGGATGCATGGTGTTCGAGATGTACGTGTTCCAATTGAAGATGGCTGGGCTGTTGCTCATTTGTTTGAAGGTGCAGGTTGGCCAGTTGAACTCGTAGAACATCGCAAGGGGCATATGATCCCAACAGAGCATCACGAGATTCTCAAAAACTGGCTTGAAAATCTTGTTTGATTACAATGGATATCTGCTTAACTCATCAAAACCGCCGACGAAGATTCGATCCTCGGTTCGTAAATCGAAAATAACAGGGACTGTTCGATGATGAGTTGCTTCAACAACTTCCTCTCTCAATTGTGATGGCTCACTGTCAAATGAAATCTCCGTGTAAGGTAGTTTCCTCTGGTCGAGAAATCGTTTTGCAGCAGTGCAATATCCACAGAATTTTCCAGTTAGTACGAGGAATTGACCTTGGTGCTTCTCCAATAGTTCCACAAACATGAACTTCTCTCATGACCTTCCTTCATAAAGTAATGGTTTCACGGTAAATACCAACGCTTGATATATCTTAGTCTCCTAGATAGAACATGGTTGGTAGTGTCGTCATTCTTGCTGCCTCATCTGGAAAAAACTACACCTTAGCCAATAAATTCCGAGATACATTCGAGGATAAAGGGGTGAACTCAGCAGTCGTCGACTTGACCCAATTAGACTGGCCTCTATACACGCCTGAAAAGGAAAAGAATTCCAATGCTGTTCCTGACACAGGCGCATTATCCGATTTAATTTTGAACGCATCAGCGCTTGTTGTTTGTGCCCCAGAATACAATGGCGTCATGCCTCCTGCTCTCAACAACTGCATCGCTTGGCTATCAGTACAATCCGATGACTTTCGCATTCTTTTCAACAATAAAACAGTCCTCTTAGCAACCCATAGTGGAGGTGGTGGTGCGCATTGCTTGATGGCTATGAGGCAACAATTTTCTTTCCTTGGCAGCAATGTTATCGGTCGTTCATTGACTCTGAACAAATCGAAAGAATTTTCTCAATCCACGATGGATGATCTCGTAGACAGGGTGATTCAATGACAAATAGAACCGTACGAATGACGGCTCCCACTCACAGAACACTCGAAGGAGGTGGCTTTCCTGTACGCAGACCAGCTGCAATGGGGTCTCTGATGAGCCCTTTCTTGCTCCTTGATGAAATGGGACCCGTCGAGTGGGGGCCAAGAGAAGCAATAGGGGCTCCAGACCATCCCCATCGAGGTTTTGAAACCGTAACTTATTTGCTCGAAGGTGCTATGAAACACGCTGATAGTGCTGGTAATCAAGGGGATTTGAATCCTGGAGATGTTCAATGGATGACTGCTGGACGTGGAGTAATTCACTCCGAATTGCCACAGGATGATTTCTTTGAAACAGGAGGTCTCACACATGGTTTCCAAATATGGGTTAATCTA